>JADGBP010000474.1 GCA_015231395.1 Desulfamplus sp.
ACTCAACATTCTTCAAAAGATTATAATAAAAATTTGCATCGGCATGGATGGCATTGGGATTCTGAATCTTTTGAGCATGCACTTTCAATTCTTATCCCGAAACTTGATTTAAAAGGGTGTTCCGCTTCTGCCCTGTGCCTTCCCGCTTCTGTAGTTTCATTCAGAACTTTGAAGCTTCCATTTGATACTGAGACCAAAATCAGGCAGATCCTCCCATTTGAACTCACTTCACATCTGCCCAAGAGCCATGCGGATTATCTTTCTGATTTTATTATTTTGAATGCTACGTCAGTCAGAGAGCACATCTCAGACATAGGCAATATCTTAGGCAAAAGTAGTCTCTCAGACAGAACCAACCTCTCAGGCAGGAGTCAATTCTCAGGCAAAAGTAATATCTCAGAGATGAGTATGGGCAACTTCTTAGGCAAAAGTAAGCTCACAGACAAGAGCAACCTCTCAGACAGAAGTAATATCGCAGACAAAAGCAATCTCTCAGACAGAAATAATCTCCCAGACAAAAGCAACCTATCAGGCAAAACCACATCATATGAAAATGGGTTAGAAAATCTTTCCATAACAAATCATAACTATATTTTCACCGCATCTCTTCCGGTTGCGGTTATGGATATTTGTTTTTCCGTGCTTAAAAAATATGGCATTGAGCCAGAACTTGTCACATCACAAGGCATTGCTGCCGCAATCTGCATTGAAAATGGTGTTTTAATTGAGATGACACAGGCGAATACCGTAATTTCGGTTATATGCCATAAAAATGTGATAGCTGTTCGCTCGTTTGCTGGAAATAAAGATGTTGTTTTTATTGAAAAAGCAGTCCATCAGACACTTGCTGGACTGTTTCAAAGATATGGTATGGAGATCGCTTCTATTACCTGCTATCTTGTTTTAGATTATGCGTGCTCAGATAAAATAGATGTTTCAGATTTTAAGGGGTATAATGTTCAGCGAATTAATTTTGCTGACTACATTGATACTGGATCTCCAGTTGATCTTTCAGATGATATTCATGGTAATTGGTTTAATGCTATGGCAGCCACTCTTTGCTATGCCATGCAAAAAACAACAATTAATTTCTGCCAGGGTTCATATGCAAAAAACTCTTTTTTTCATAAATTCAAAGACAACCTTGTTTTGCCCGCAATTTTTGCATGTATCACCATTGTTGTGCTTTTTGTAACTATTCAGTATGATATTTCCTTGCTTAAAGAACAGGTAATAACTCTTGATAAAAAGATTATACAGACTTTCAGCAGAACATTTCCTGATGTAAAAACTTTTGTGGAGCCGCTGATGCAGATGCAGGTAAAAGTCAGGGATGCAGAAAAACAGAGCGGGTTTGTTGCAGGAGAACAGGGTAGGGTAGATTCAGTCAATATACGTGTTGTTGACATTTTATATGAGTTGTCAAATCGGATATCTGATAATGTTGATGTTGATCTCACCCGTTTGATGCTCAGTGAGGGTAGGGTGGTCATGGCTGGTACTACCGATAATTTTAATACTGTTGATAAGATAAAAACCCTTATCGAAAAATACAACAGATTTAAAAGCGTTACGATCAGCAGTGCCAATGCAGATAAAAACGGAAACAGAGTTGCATTCAACTTTGTCATCGAATTGAAATAATAAACGGTTATGGTCGGAATCTGACTACCCCTAACCATGAAAATTAAAAAGCATTTTCATGGTAAACGTCCATGGTCAGAGTGGAATCAGTCCACCCCCGACCATGAAAAGCAAACGTGTTTTCACGGTAAATAACAGGATATAAACGATAAACATGTTATCAAAAATTTCCCGGCGTGAACAAGATCTTGTTTTAACCGCCTCTGTGATTATTGTCTTATTTATTATAATCCGTTTGATATTTTTCCCTGCTTTGGACAGACGACAGGCATTAACTAATCAGCTTGAAGCTAAAAAAGATGCATTGGCACAGATGGCGGATCTTGAAAAGCGGTATGCAGAGATCCAAAAATCGGTTATGGCAGAAAAAATGATGGTGATGAAAAGGGATAAAGATTTTACACTCTTTTCGTTGCTTGACAGGCTTGCACAACAGAGTAATGTCAAGGCAAATGTCTCTTATATGAAGCCATCGACACGCAAGTCAGAAAACAGCGACCTCATTTTGTCCAATGTTAAGGTTAAACTTGATGATATTGATATGCGACAGGCGGTTGAATTTATCTATAAAATTGAAGCTTCGGACAACATGGTACACATTCGTTCCATATCCCTTTCCAAGTCAGGTGAAGAGCAAAAACTAACCGCCATCATTGAAACTGAAACCATCATGC
>JADGBP010000475.1 GCA_015231395.1 Desulfamplus sp.
CCATAAATTTTCGTGCTTTGTATCGCCTTGTCATGGCTTTGCGACCAAGTTCAATCTGCTCGGTGATGGAAAGCCCCTTATTCCAGAGTCCCGAACCTGACCCATGGCTATTGCAATAAATGCATCCGCCCCTTGATATTGAGCCATCTCGATTGGGACAATCAAGTCCGACATCAACAACTATTTTCTGAACCCGCTCTCCATAGATTGCTTTTAAATATGCGTTGTAGTCTGAATATCTTCTTTTGTTTCCCATAGAGTATCTTCCAGAACATAAATCGGCTTTACTGCAATTATCGTTGGATTGAAATTCCTGAATAACAAGAACAACAATAGAAATTTTATCCATTAATGATGAATAATCGTGCTTTGGCACAAACCTCTGCTTGACCAGAATGTCAAGCAGATATATATTAAATCCCCATGAAATTCTATAAAAAAAAATATGACATCATTGTTGTTGGAGCCGGTCACGCAGGATGTGAAGCTTCACTTGCTGCTGCTAAAATGGGCTGTTCCGTTCTTCTTATGACCATTGACCTTGACAAGGTTGCCACAATGCCATGCAGTCCCTCAATTGGCGGTACCGCAAAAGGTCAGCTTGTAAAAGAGATTGACGCTCTTGGTGGACACATGGCCAGAGCATCTGATGCATCTGCCATACAGTACCACACTCTGAATACGCGAAAAGGACCTGCTGTGCAGGCTACAAGAACCCAGAACGACAAGCAGAAATACCATCAGGTAATGAAATCCGCCTTAGAAAAGGCAAAGAATCTGGATATCAAGCAATCGATGGTTGAAGATCTGTTTGTAGAAAATGGCAGAGTGAGGGGAATTATCGAAAGAACCGGTATGGAATTTGAGGCAGATGCTGTAATAATTGCCACAGGCACATTTCTCAAAGGACTTGTCCATATTGGCGATAAATCCTTTGATGCCGGCAGAGCCGGAGAATTTTCTTCCATCGCTCTTGCCGCCTCCCTTGAAAATCATGGTTTCACTATGGGCAGAATGAAAACCGGAACTCCTCCCAGAATTCACAGAGATTCCATTGATTTTTCATATTTTACTCCTCAACAATCAGACCCCTGCCCTACCCCATTCTCTTTTTCAACTGATGCGGTTTCCAGCACAATGGTTCCAAGCTACATTGGACATACCAATCATGAACTCCATGAGTTTATCAGAAAAAACCTCCAATATTCAGCACTTTATGGAGGCTATATTCACGGGCGTTCCGCAAGATATTGTCCATCATTTGAAGACAAGATAGTCAAATTTCCCGAAAGAGAGAGCCACCAGATAATACTGGAACACGAGGGATTAAATACCCTGGAAATATATGCAAGCGGTCTTGGCAACAGTCTTCCATGGGAGATTCAGGTTAATCTTGTGCGTATGGTAAAAGGGCTTGAATGTGCTGAAATTATCCGTCCTGCATATGCGATTGAATATGATTACATCAACCCCCAGCAGCTTCACCCCACCCTTGAAACAAAACGCATTAAAGGACTTTTTCTTGCAGGACAGATAAATGGCACTTCAGGCTATGAAGAAGCCGCTGCTCAGGGAATCTGGGCAGGCATCAATGCTGCCTGTGCAATTCAAAAAAAACCTCCGTTCATTCTGGACAGATCTGAGGCATACATGGGAGTGATGGTTGATGATCTGGTTACCAAAGGAACTTCAGAACCTTACAGAATGTTTACATCCAGAGCGGAATATCGGCTTATTTTAAGAGAAGATAATGCGGATCTCAGACTTGTTGAAAAAGCTTATGCTCTGGGTCTTGTGGACAACTTCATGCTTTCAAGAACTAAAGAGATCGAATCATCCACCCGAAATGAGATTGATAGAATCAAATCTTGTGTGATAAAACCCTCTGTAGATGTAAATAAATGGCTTGAATCTTCAGGAACTCCATCCATCACAAACGGGGTAAAATTAGATCAACTCTTAAAACGGGCACAGCTTAATTACTCAACAGTTGAACATTTTTCTCCCTCACCTTCAAAATTACAACCACGAGTAAAATCACAGGTTGAGATTGAGATTAAATATGAAGGTTACATATCCCGCCAGCAGAATGAAATCAAAAAATTCAAGGATATGGAGCGAATAAAAATACCTGAAAATCTGGATTACAGTTCCATGCACGGTCTCTCCAATGAGTTAAGAGAAAAACTTGCCCAGATTATGCCTGAATCTTTAGGACAAGCATCCAGAATTGATGGCATGACCCCTGCTGCCCTATCTGTCATCATGATTAATATCACTGCTTTAAGAAAATTATGATTGATATTAAGGTG
>JADGBP010000476.1 GCA_015231395.1 Desulfamplus sp.
GAAGCCTGAAATGTGATCCCAATGAGTATGGGTAAAAAGCATGTAGTAATGTGTGTTGCTGTTTACAGGCAGATCGAGTCCGAGCTTGCGTAAACCTGTGCCTGCATCAATAATAACAGTCTCACCGTGATGTTGGGTTGGTAATTTGTAATTTCAAACTCGATCATTCTTTCTTCATCATCTTTAATTTTTACTTTTGAAGGTATCAAAAATGAACCAAAAGTTTTGAATTTTTCATTAAACACTCTGTGGATAAGTTTTCGATTTTCATTAATAAGCGAAAAACTTGCAACTTTATTGTCAGAAGTCAAAACAATATTTTGAGACTGACCATTCCATCTTCTTTTAAGAATCAGCATGGTATCGGTTAATGCAGAAGAGTCTGTTATCTGAGCAATAGAAGCCGTGTCAAATTTCCCGATTGGAACACGACCTGCGAAAATGGAGAGAATATCTTGTATGGTGACAGGTATGGAGACAACATCTTGCAAAGATGGATTAGCAGAATTGATCTTTTTTGTTTCATGTTTTCCTGTGTGAGAGATAAATGTCACGGTTTTTCCATCTGCGAGGATGGTTTCTACAGGATGCCCCGCACTTAAAAGAGTTAGACGAATTTTATCAGGAAATGAAGCTGCCCATGCCATTCTGAACTTTTTTATCTGCTTCCCATCAGAAATGGTTATCCAGCCGGAGCCTTTGCAGGTTTTAATCTCTCTGTTTATGCTCTCTATCTGTTGCAGAATGCTCAAGGCTTCATTGGTTTCTGCATTATGTATATTGGAAGGTTTGTCAAGTGCACACCCTGACAACAGTATTGCGGAAAATAATATTGCTGAAAACAGTTTTGTCAGAAATAGTAATTTAATTGGGTTGATTATTCTCATTTAAAAATATTGTCCATTATTTTATTCTTTTTCATCATGATTGCGGTTCAATTTTTCTTTATTATGGTTTCCATGTCATATATCTTCTTTTCCAGAGCAGTCTTGTTTTCTGGATTCTGATTTTTGGAGTGTGCTTTTTTGTAAGCTTCAAGAGCTTTCAAGTAATTCTTTTTCTCTTTATAGGCATCACCAAGATGTTCTGCAATAGTAGGATCTCCAGATGAGAGATTCATTGCCTTCTCAAGAGTTTCAATTGCCTTGTCATACTGCCCTTTTTTATAATAAACCCATCCAAGACTGTCTGTAATATAGCCATCATCTGGTTTTATCTTTAATGATCTCAAAATCAGTTGTTCCGCCTCATCAAGATTTATTCCAAGATCAGCATATGTATATCCAAGATAGTTGAGGGCACTGGAATGATCTGGATCAATTTCGATAATTTTTTTCATGGCCGCTATACTGCCATCCTTGTCCCCTGATTTGTCAAGGACAATGCCTGATCTGAATAAAAGCTCAGTATCATCAGGATCGTTTACGAGTGCCTTTTCAAGCAGTGCAATTGCCTTGTCAATCTGATTCTCTTCTTCATAAAATGCAGCAAGATAGGCTATCAAGTCGGTGTCATCAGGAAATTCATTGAGTTTTGTTTCTAAAAATTCAATGGACTTCCCAGTTTGTTTAAGCTGGCTGTAAATATATGCAATATGAAAAACAGTCTTTTTATATTGTTCAGAATCAGGCGTTACCTTTAGAAAATGAGACAGTGCTTTTTGGCTCTCCTTAAGTGAATCAAAAGTAAGCCCTGCAAGGTAATTCATTGTTGAATTGTCTGGATCTGACTTTAAGACTTCAGTCAAAACAATTGTGGTGTCATTTTTGTTTTGATTATTAATAAGTTCCCTTGCCATTGCGGTCATCATGGCATCATTGTTGTGGTATCTTTGTCCAAAATTGGTGAACATTTCTGATGCTTTTGATTTTTCTCCAATTTTATATAGATAGAGGGGAAGTTCTATCGCTGCTTTGATATTATTTTTTTCGATTTTCAGTATCTCTTCGTAAAGGGCAATAATCTTCTGTTCGCGATTTTTTTTTGTGGTCTGGTTTGATTTAGTCTGGTTTGATTTAGTCTGGTTTGATTTAGTCTGGTTTGACTTGTAAATTGAAATCAACTCAAATCTTGGTTCCACAAGATCTTTTTTTAACTCAATACTTTTCAGGAACTCTTTCTCTGCATCAGTAAAATTTTTCTTTTGCTTATGGATTTTGCCCAGAAAAAAATAGGCGGCATACGAATCTGGAAAATGGTTGACCATTTTTGAAAAAAGTCTGAATGCCTCTTCGATCTGCCCATTATCCATATAGATATTACCAAGCAGTATATATGCGTCCTTATTTTCAGG
>JADGBP010000477.1 GCA_015231395.1 Desulfamplus sp.
AAAGACAAAGTCAGAATTACCCTCAAAGGAGAAGGTCGCTCACTGATTTCAGGCACTTTGTCCGCAGATTTAACAAAAAGCGAGCTTGAAAATATTCTTTGCCAAGGATTCTTTCCAGATGTTGAACCATCAAAAGATGCTGTGAGAAAGGCGGGTAAGGCCATAGCCGAGTTTGGTCTTCCTTATGAACAGGAACCAGCCATTACACGTCATATCGGATGGTTCCTTGAAAAACACAGAGAAAATATTCAATCCATTCTTGGCAAAGAACCCATGCCAGATCTGATTCTCTTCAATGGAGGTTCTCTCAAGCCTCAACTGCTGCAGGAAAGAATACGGAGTGCTATCAGAAAATGGTTTTCCCGTGATGACACAGAACTACCCCGCGTACTTGAAAACCCGGAGCCCGACCTGTCTGTTGCACTGGGGGCTTCTTACTATGGTCTTGTCAAGCAGGGTACAGGGGTCAGGGTTGGAAGCGGTAGCCCCAGAAGTTACTATGTAGGCATATCACAACAAGATCAAAAAGATGAGTCGTTCACAAAAATGAGTAAGAATGGTCATTTGCCTCAACAGGCACTTTTGAATGAAAATGAAAAAATACCCCAGCAGGCACTTTGCATTGTTGAACGTGGACTTGATGAGGGGACTGCTATTAATCTTCCGAGGATGGCGTTTGAGGTAATTGCTAATCAGCCTGTTGAATTTAATATATTCAGTTCAAGTTTTCGTTCTGGAGATAAAACCGGTGATATTATTGAAATTGATGACTCATTAACTGCAATGACACCTCTTAAGACCATCATTAGATTTGGGAAAAAAGAGGACAAGGTTTATGTTCCAGTTAAAATTGAGCCTGAATACACAGAAATGGGAACGTTATCCATATGGTGTCGTTCCTGCATTAGCAGTCATCGATGGAAACTGCAGTTTCAACTGCGTGATGCTTCAAAAGGGGAATTCAGAGATACTGAAATATTTGATAGCAACCTTGTAGAAGAAGTCTGTTTTTTTATCGACACAGCCTTTTCCGTGAGTACAGAACAAAGTACAGAACTGCCATTGCTTGTGAAAAAATTAGAAAAAATGGTTGATAAGAAAAAAAATGCTTGGCCACTCTCTTTTTTAAGAATTATGTCAGATCGCCTGATTAAAAATGCTGATTTGAGAAAAAATAGTCCTGAACATGAAGCTCGATGGCTTAATTTAACTGGATTCTGTATTCGTCCTGGTTTTGGAGATGCATTTGATCAGGATCGGATAAGGCAACTTTGGAAAATTTATCTTGCGGGTCCCGTGTTTCCTAAGTCGAAACAAAACTGTGCCGAATGGTGGATTTTCTGTAGAAGAATTGCAGGAGGACTTAATGCCGGACAGCAACGACTCTTTTTTCAGCATATAACATCTTATCTTATATCTGAAGGTAGCACCCGTAAGAGATGTTCAGCTCAGGAAATGACAGAGATATGGATGGCTTCAGCCAACATGGAGCGTCTTCTTGTCAAGGATAAAATATCCCTGGCAAGAAAATTGATTTCCAGTTTAAAGCCAGGCAAAATACCCAAACAATTTTTCTGGGTTCTTTCAAGAATTGGTGCAAGAGAGCTGCTGTATGGCTCTGTTGACAGAGTAATTCCTGCCAAAGAAGTAGCAAACTGGATCAAAAAGCTTTATAAAATCAAATGGACAACATCAGACAATATTGCACCAGCAGTAATTCAAATAATGCGGAAAACAGGAGACAGGACAAGAGATGTTTCAGATGATTTGATTGATATGGTAATTCCTTGGCTTGAACAGATGAATGTGGATGCATCATCTCTAATAATGCTTCAAAAAGTTGTTCCTATAGAATCTTTTGAAGAGAGTATGATTTATGGCGAAAGTCTTCCTGATGGTCTTGTTTTAAAAGGAATCACCTCTGGCAATAATAATGGGTAAAGTTCTAACTTCTATCATAATGGGTAAGTGTTGTTTTAACTTCCATATTCAATGAAACATACCTATATCAAGCATCAAAAAGGAGAAAAATAATGGTTGAAACGATAATTGCAAAAGAAAAAAATATATTTTCATCATATGGAAATTTCAATCCAAAGATAATTGCAGAAAAGCTGCCTATATTAAAACGTCTCATAATTTTTACAGGCATTCTGATTCTGTTTACCCAACCTCTTTTTGCTGCTGAAGTTAACCTCATTAGTGCGGAAGAAGTGGCACTAAATTTTATTATCTACCTTGATGAAAATCATACTATCCGTGA
>JADGBP010000478.1:0-233 GCA_015231395.1 Desulfamplus sp.
TGTCCAGTTCAGCAATGGGCGAAAAAATGAATTTAGGAAGAACAGCGGCTGTTATCGGTGGCGGCAACACCGCTGTGGACTGTGCCAGAACCATGCTCAGACTTGGACTTGAAAAGGTCTATATGGTTTATCGCCGTACAAGAAAAGAGATGCCGGCAAATGAGGTCGAAATTGTCGCTTCCGAGCATGAAGGTATTGAATTTGTATTTCTTGCTGCCCCTTCAAGGGTTATA
>JADGBP010000478.1:266-2261 GCA_015231395.1 Desulfamplus sp.
ACTCATCTTGAATATCTGCGGATGGAACTGGGTGAACCTGATGCAAGCGGTAGAAGACGGCCTGTTCCTGTAAAAGGTTCGGAAACCCGACTTGCAGTAGATACCATAGTAACGGCAATTGGTCAGGCTCCTGATGCAAGTTTCAAGGAGGAGACATCCAGAAGAATTTCCCAGTTGACTCTGACCCGCTGGAGCACCATTGATAACAATCCTGCAACCCTTCAATCCTCAATACCATATATTTTTACAGCAGGCGACTCAGCGACCGGTCCTGCCCTTGTGGTAGATGCAATTGGTGGTGGACGCAGGGCAGCAAGATCAATAGATCTGTTCCTGAAAGGCAAAAAAGTCGAGCCAGTAAAAGACTCTCTTCAGAAAAAACGGATTGAAGAGTCTGTCTTTAAAACGGTCTCGGGTGTTCAACCCATAAAACGGGCAATAATGCCTGAACTGCCGGTCAAAGAGCGGATTAACTCGTTTGTGGAAGTTGATCAGGTACTGCCTGAAGATCAGGCACTGGCTGAAGCTGAACGCTGTCTGAAATGCTGCAGAACATGCTATAATCCAGATAAGAAATCTGCATAAATTTAGGTTTTGTTGATATTTCAACGAAGATAGTATTGCATATTAAAAGATAGTATTGCATCTTTAAAAAGATTGGGGGAGAGATAAAACTACCAAATTTATCTTCTCCCTTTTTTTATGATAAAAACTGCTTCACATAATGAGTATATCCACATGCACAAAAACACATTTGACACATTGAAGGAAATCATATTTTCATTATTGATTCATTTTATAATTTTTCACCTACTGATACTAATATCTTTTAACGGCAATATTTATGCTGATGACAATGTCAACTCATCCAGCTATCACACATCATCCAGTTATTTTGAACCCGCCTTATTTGCCGGCAAAACCATGGGCACCACCTACCACATAAAGGTAGTTGGCAATAAGAAGGGGTGGACAGATTTAAGCAAAAAAGCACTGAACACCTTAATAGAGAAAAAACTAAAACAGGTAAACCAGAGCATGTCTGTTTATTTAAAAAACAGCGAAATATCTCTGTTCAACAAAGCGGATAAAAAAGAAAAGATCAAGATTTCACCTGATTTTTATACTGTCATGGTTACGGCACAGAAACTTTATAATATAACTGAGGGCAGTTGGGACGGAACACTGAAACCACTTGTTGACCTGTGGGGCTTTGGCACTAAAAAAGAGGTTGTTTCAATGCCATCGTCTGAAGTTATTAGAGCACACCTTCAAGCCATTGGATTTAACCAGATCATCATTGGCAATGAGAATGAGACAACTTACACTCTTGAAAAAGAGAATAGAGCAGTTACCCTTGATCTTGGTTCAATTGCCAAAGGTTTTGGGGTTGATGCCATTACACAACTTCTTAAAGATAACGGTTATATCAATTTTCTGGTTGAAATTGGCGGAGAGGTCTTTGCGGCAGGAGAAAAAAAAGCAGGAACACCATGGATAGTCGGTATCAACAAACCTGACAAATGGGCAACTCCAGATATCATTTACGGTGATTTTCCGCTTGAAAACATGGCACTTGCGACCAGCGGGGATTACAGGAACTTTACCATGGTTAAGGGAAAAAGCTACTCACATATAATCAATCCTGTCACTGGATATCCTGTTGACAATGGTGTGGTCAGTGCGTCAGTAATTGCAAACACATGTACTTTTGCAGATGGGCTTGCTACAGCACTGATGGTCATGGGACAGGAAAAAGGCATCAAGCTGGTCAACAGCCTTGAAAATACAGAATGCCTGATTGTTGTAAAAGAAGAAGGCGGGAGGCTAACAGATTATCGGTCAAAAAACTTTCCAGTCATAAGCAGATATAGTTTTCCAGATAATTAAATTGGCAGAAAATATTTTTTGGAACTCTGTCGCCGTGGGGCTAAAGCCCTCGGCTAACTCATAAAGGAAGCCCTCTTAAGAGGGCTTGGGTATAAATTAGCCCAG
>JADGBP010000479.1 GCA_015231395.1 Desulfamplus sp.
GCATCATCTTGAGCGTTATCAGGTATCGGCGAATCTATGATAAGTTTATCAGCCAATTCTTCACATGCAATATTTATAGTCAGCCTTTCTATTTCTCGAAGTACATGAAGCCTTTTTTGAGCCATCAGGCGGTCTGATCAATGTAAATACTCCATCTGGAAATGGTGATATCATATCTCCAAAACTTGGCTACAGTGCCAAAAACGAAACATGGACTCTCACCTGCTTTATTCCTAAAGCCACTGTCAACTCACCATCTGTTATCACTGATGTTGACCCCATTGCCATGAAAGATAATTTATATACTACATCTGCTGTTCTTACTCCATCAAACCCGGATACAGATGGAAGAATGGATAAATTCACAACTTCCACTGACACAAAAACAGAAGAGTGGACAGCAAAGTATGTTATGGGTGTAACTGCTCAAAATATAAAAGCACCAGATGGAAAAGGAACGGCTATTGATATCAAGCCTCTTATCACAAAACCTGATTTGACAAAATATAGGGAAAAATGGACGCTTACCTGTGTTTACGTAGATATTAGCCAGTCGCCTTTGATTGGTGCAGATTCTACAGTTTTCACTGTTGAGGGTTCTATTTCAGGAAAACTTGGTAGTGCAACAGTCAACACGACTTACACTTCAAGCCTGATTGAATTTAAAATAATTCCTGGACAGATACCATTTATTGCAGGAGATATCATTGAGTTTGAAACGGTTCCACTGTCATATTGGCAGGTGAGTGGTACGGTATCTGGAATGCAGGCAAAAATAGCCTACACAGGAGTTCCATACACGTCAGATCATCAGGAAGTAGGTTTTACAATTTATGAGGGAACAGTACCATTTACACATGGTGATTCCTTTAAGTTCCAGACATATGAAGCCCGTCCAGCATACTGGACAGTTGAAGGCAGCGTATCGGGGTTGCAGGCAGGGATCGCACAGACAAATGAAGTTTATCAGTCAGATAATGAAGAGATAAGTTTTACGATAAAAGAAAAAGGTTCAGCATTTAAGGATGGCGATAAAATAACAATCGCTGTGACTGCCAATAAAGTAGGTCATGGATGGACAGTGTGGGATATTGTCAAAGTTCCTGGAACTCATGGAGCTAATGCGATTCTTTATGCTGCTACATCCACCGGTGTATATAAAAGCATTAACGGCGGCAGAACATGGGATTCAACAGGAAGGTTTACCGGGGACTACATAACATCTTTGGAACTTTACCGCACATCTACAGTTTCAGGCACAGACATACTATATGCAGGTACACAAAATGCTGCGGTATGGGTAAGCAATAACAGTGGCACAACATGGACTCAATACGCAACTGGTATGGATAAAGGAACCAGTATCAAAGATGTTTTACTGGACAGATACAATCATACCCTTTATACAGTCGCATGGTATGGTCCTCAGGAGAGTGCAACCGGCAAAATCTTTGCACATCCTCTTGCGGCAGATTTTACCATGACACCGGCAGCATCATGGTCTGAAACCAGGGAAGGCCTTTCTGGTTCAGCAATTTATGCCATTGCAGCAGACAAAACCGATTTTACATCAGAGTTATATGCCGGAGGTGAGGGTATTGCCTTTTACAGAACTTCTGGAAGTGTGAGCAATGGCTTACCTGTATGGCAAAACAGCTCAAATGGGTTGACAAATACCATTATGGCAAGAATACCGGTACTTTTTTCAGGTCAAGCCATACCTTCATATAAATATGTTATCTACGATAATGTTGTCTTTCTGAGTGTCTATCTCCAAGATGTCAATGGCAATCCGCCGATTGCAGGCTCAACGTTCAAGGTATCCTATAAAAATGCAGATAAAACTTACTCATGGGATAATATTGTTTACCCTGATACTTACAGCTATAGGGGCACATTCCGTGATCCGGCAAATGGTTACACCAATAATCCCTATGAATATAGAGCTCAGGTAAGCCCCGGTGATGAAATTACAATCACATATATGTTAAAATGTAATACTGCAGACAATAAAGGGGCAGGCTGTTCCGGCGGTGGTGCTGAAGAGACTATTACATTAACATTCTAAAAGCCGGGTAATTTAAAAAAAGTAATTTAGATGTCAATATCAAAAAATCAAAGACAATTCAACAAATCTGCTTCCGCCATCAGCACGGCGGAAGCATTGAATAAAAAGACATTAGAATCCTTTACCGAAGATAAAGCATCTATGCCCGTATTTAAGTCCATTGACGAATTAAGAAAGGACTTGGTTTATTTA
>JADGBP010000047.1 GCA_015231395.1 Desulfamplus sp.
AGCAGCCCCTTTTGCAGGGCAACTACAAGACCCACGCCGCCGAACTCTCCTCTGGTATCATCTTGAAGTTCACTAAATGCTTCAGGAGGCATAAAACTGGAGTGCGGATCAAGATTGCCGACCATGCCTTTGATTGCATTATTGATAAGTACTTTTGTCTCTACCGCATCAACATAATTTTCTTCAATTTCCTGAAGAACATCGGAAAACAGCTTGAGAGATTCATAGGTTTTTTCATCTGCTACCAGTGTTGATTTATCTGTTGCCGGAGGCGGGTTGTCTGCTGCCAAAATAAAGTTGTACGTTCCTTCTGCCAAGCTCACGATCATTACAGCAGAAATGACAGACATCCAATATCTGAATATCTGTCGTGTGTTTTTCTTCATAAAAACCTCCAAGATCCCCCTATCCTTTATGAGTAGAGGGAGTTGACATTTGACTCACATAAAATTTACTGATATATACGAATTGTTGTCAAGGAGTGCTGCAAAACAGTTTTCCTTGCATACAAGCCTTCACTGAATCCGCAAAACGGCTTCTTCCATCAGTGAAGGCTTTTCATGTATATAAACATTCACAACATCATGTATATAAACATTTATAACAATCTCCAATGACCATATTATGGGTAGAGACTGTTGTTATTGACGATAAAGCATTCAAGCTATTAAATATAACGACAAAACAAGCAATTTAAAGATAATGCTTCACAAAACAAGTCATTAAAAAATAATGCTCCACAAAATAAGCATGGTCGTTATACCTAACTTAAAAGGACAAAATCAAATGAAAAAAAAATTGATAGAACTTCTATGCACTAAATCATTCAAATACAGTGAGGAACCCATATTCAGACTGGCATCAGGAAGAATGAGTCAATTTTATGTTAACTGCAAACCTGTAACCCTTGATCCGGAAGGTATGTTTCTTGTAGGTCATCTTATGTTTGATGCAATCCGCAATTCAGATTGCACTGGTGTTGGCGGCTTGACATTTGGAGCTGACCCGATTGCAGTGGCAACATCATTTGCCTCATATCTTGAAAAGAAACCGGTTAAAGCATTTTCCATCAGAAAAGAACAGAAAAATCATGGTGTGATCAACTGGGTGGAAGGGGCAATGTCAGCAGGTGAAAAGGTTGTGATAATTGATGATGTAGTCACCACCGGAGGTTCCACTATAAAGGCGATTGAAAGAGCAAGAGCACAGAATCTTGACGTGATACAGGTAGTCACCCTTGTGGACAGGCAGGAAGGTGGCATTCAAAAGATTAAAGAGCATGTAGAAAAAGTGTCTTCAATAATCACAAGAGATGATCTGATGTCATGGATGGCTAAAATGATATCTTGACAGTTGAATGATAGTTTGACAGTTGAATGATAGTTTGACAGTTGAATGATAGTTTGACAATTGAATTATAAATTGACAGTTGGAATGATAGTTTAACAGTCGAAATGATAATTTGATAGCTGATAGCTACATCTAAAATCATTAAAAAGCATTTTTTATCTATAATACTTAACAAGTTGCTTGAAAAAAGAATCTAAAAATAATATTGAATGCTATCTGGTATTGCAGACGATGCATTTTCCATAAATATATATCTGCCTGCCATGAAAACAAATCCATGTTTTTCAGTGCTGGGGCTCTATACTGATAGTGTGTCACGAAGTTTTAATCAAGACTTTTAGGAGAAAAATAATGACGTTTAAAGATCTAAAAATCACAGGCTTTATCTTTGTATTACTGTTAATTTTTCTTGCAAGTTGTGCACCGCAGCAATTCAAGACAGATCTGTTCTCCTCATCTGAACATGAATCACAGATTGGTCCTACAGGTCTTGCATGGGATGGCAAAAATTTAATTATGGGAGCTACAAACCAGATACATCTTGCCCGTGATATTGTTACTGAAGAATTCTACAGTTTTTCAAAAAAAGATACCATGCTAAATGGTGGTTCTTACAATTTAGGAAGGTTCCCGGGTCCCCAGCAAACAGACATGGATATCTGTGGAATAACTTGGGAGGGAGAGTGCTGCGGCGAAGGTTTTCTATGGGTAGCAGATGCAAAATATGACAGAATTATCAAAATGAAGCCAAGTCTTGAATTTATCTCCCAATTTAAATCTCCAATCCCCTCACCCAGCGGAATCGCCTTTGACGGAAAATCCTTGTGGGTAGTTTCCAAATACAGCTTTAAAGTCATGCAGTTCAATCCTGACATGCAGTCAATTGAAAATATCTATTATTCTCCAATTCAACGCCCTACAGGACTTACCTGGGACTGCAACGGATATATATGGGTAATTGGCATTGATGACTGTCGTACAAATGAAACAAGATGTTACAAGCCCCGTCTCCTGAGCATTGATGTTAAAACCGGAAAAATCACTCATGAGGTAAAGTTACCGGAAGCTATTACAAGACCCTCTTCTGTTGTACTGGCTGAAAAATATTTCTGGGTGGGAGATTACAACTTGAACAGAGTTTTTAAAATTTCTTTTGATGAAAAAGAGTTCATTGAAATGGATCTTAAACCCGAGAATGTTAATACAGGCAAGACTCCTGTGCATGTTTCAAGCCAACCGGCTCCGACAAAAGGGGAAGGCGGTCGATAACTACTTAAAAAGGAAGATGATCGACAACCACTTAAAAAGAAGGCAGTCGCCAATAATTTAAACCGTAAGCCGGTCGTCTGAAATAGTTAAAATTTTCTCACGGCAAATTTTTTTCATGGCAAACAAGGAGCAGATTATGTTCACTAACACACCGCATCATATCAAAAGCAAACTATGGCATCCCCGCCCCATGTCTCATATAATAGATTCTGTTTTATTTATCTCTTTCTTTATATTTATTCAGGTATTGTGTCACACTGGATTATCGTTTGCTCAACAAGAGGCCAATCAACCACAAGGGAGCAATCAGCAGCAAGACATTACTGGCACTGAAACTAAAGAACTCTCACCTGAATCAAAAAATGTTTATAATGTCAAAAAACATGATACATTATGGGATATTTCAGACAAAACTCTGAAATCACCTGAAAGATGGCCTGAATTATGGGGTCAGAATCCCCATATTCGTAATCCTCACTGGATATATCCTGGAGATACCATATATCTCCGTCAACAGAAAAATTCATCCCACAACAATAGCACTACAACAACACAAACTGACATATACCTTGTACCACCGCTTGAAAGAGTAGCAGTAAATCCCCCCTATTACTATTTTTATCCACTTATGGGCAGCGTAGGTTATATCAAAGAGAGTGCTGTTACTCCTGCTGGCAAAATCATGTCATGCATGCCCAAACATCAGAAAAAAATTGAGCAGGGCAACGGTGTTTATCTGGCAGTAAATGATGAGTCAGATCTTATGGTAGGAGATCAATTTCAGATAGTAAGAACCTTTTATATCAGGGATAGAAATTCCAAAACATTTCCTCTGGTACATCATTATATTACAGGAATTGTGGAGATAACCAAATTAAAAGCCAAACCATGTAAATGTCATGAACAAATATCTCAGGTAGAGGGTAAAATTATTACAGCATATCGTACCATTCAGGCTGATGATATTCTTGTACCTTATAATTCCATGGATTCAAAAATTTTGGTGAGACAATCTAATGAACAGATGAATGCAAAAATTTTGTTTTCCGAAGACCACAAAACAAAAATTTCAGAGAACTCCGTTGTTTTCATTGATAAAGGGCAAAATGACGGGCTTCAGACCGGTCAGTTTTATGAAATTTTCAACCAGCCCAAAGGCGAACTGATTGATTCAGATAAGTTTATTGAAAAAACAGAACATATAGGCTCTCTTGTTGTGCTGCGTATGGAAGATAAAACATCCTCAGCACTGATCACCTATGCCTATAAAGATATTGCCCCTGGAGATATTATGGTTTCTCCAAGTTCAGAAAATGCATTCGACAATATTACCATGAAGGGACAATATAAATAAAATGTAACCGTTCATGACCAGAATCCGGTCTCTCCTGAGCATGAAAACCAAAATGTGTTTTCACGGTAAACGGTCATGGTCGGAATTCGACCACCCCGGATAATGAAAATCAGAATGTGTTTTCACGGTAAAAATATCTTAATGTATTTACATTTTATTACTACTGATTCAGGGATTTCAATTCTGTAGTATCATTATATTGACAATTATCCTAATATTGACACTTATCCTATGAGGTAAAATTCATTGAAACAATCAACATTTAAGTCAACCAATCAACTTTCCAAAACTAACAACACACTATCCGAAATTAATAACCCGTTCTTCAAAATCAAAAACTTAGCCAAATACAGTAACAATAAAATATTCACTACTTTGTGTGCTATATTATTCTTATCCTTTTTTACCACTGTAATCTGTCCTGAGAATATCTCTGCAAGCGTAAAGAAAACCAAATCTTCTACCAAGTCCATCACCATGAAATCTGCTGCCAAGACCAAGACTATTAAAATTACATCTAAAAACAACAAAAATGAATCTTCAAATAAAAACGAATCGTTAAGCGATAAAAATGAATCCCCAGTTCATACAAATAAATCTTCAGAGATGCTCGCATATTTTGCAAAATTCACTGGAAAACAAATTAAAAATTATACTCAATACAGTTCTGTAGTTAAGAACAATGAGACAATTGTTCAAATACTAAAACCCTACGGTATGACCCATGCTGATATTTTTGAATTCGCGAAAACAAATAAAAAAACATTCAGTCTGAGGCAAATCAAGGTTGGTAAAGCTTACAGCGTTATCAGTGAGAATGATTCGATAAAAAAGGCAAGGTATCTGATCTACGAAAAAGATACAAAAAAGTATATTGTTCTGCCAATCAATGACTATTCCCATGTCAATGAAATTGATTCCACCAAAATTTGTGACAGCAAAAGCGATAAAAAAAGTGCCCGCACAACAACTATCAGCGATAAAACTATCAGCGATAATAAGAGCGATAATGATATAAGAATCAAACAGGTTTCAGGAATTATCAAAAGCAGTCTTCATAAAACTGCCGCCCATATGGGTTTAAATAAAAAGATGACTAACCATCTGACCTCAATTTTTAAGAATACCTCTGCATTATCCAATCTTCATAAAGGTGATCTTATTCAGGTTGCATATCAGGAAAAATATGTAAAAGGCAAGCGAGTCAAAACAGGTGTTATCACTGCAGCCATAATCACATCCAGAAACAAAAGCTACCATGCATATCGTTTTACATACAATGGCAAGCATGGATATTATGATGAAAACGGTAACAGCTTAAACTCTTCTTTTCTCAAAGCCCCACTAAAATACAAAGAGATATCTTCCGGATTTTCCGCAAGACGGTTTCATCCAATAAAACATATCTATCAACCCCATCCAGGGATTGATTATGCAGCCCCCAAAGGGACGCCAATAAAAAGCGTGGGAGATGGTGTCGTTATTTTTAAAGGCTACGCAGACTCTGCCGGCAATTACATGAAAATCAGGCATCCAGGTGTTGGCATTAGCGAATACATGCACATGTCAGGCTTTCACTCGTCAATAAAAGTAAACAAAAAGGTCTCCAGAGGAGATATAATAGGCTATGTAGGCACTACAGGTTATGCCACAGGACCTCATCTGGATTTGAGATTTATGGTCAATAAACAGTATGTGGATTACCGGAAACTCAAATTGCCACATGGAAACCCTCTACCAAAAAAATTCAGGAACATCTTTTTGCAGCAGGTCGCTTTATTAAACAAACAGTGGAACAGAACTGCAAGACGAGAGCTTTCTATGAACACAATCAATCCTCTCATGAACACAGCCAATCCTCTTATAAACAAAGCCAATCCTTTTATAAAACCTGACATGTTATCCTTTATGGAACATAGTCAATCATGATTGAATCCGTTTTGCGGGTTAGCAGGCTCAAGAAATATTTTCCGGTTCACGGGGGGATATTCCTTCGTCAACAGGGGTTTATCCATGCAGTGGATGATGTCTCTTTTGATGTAAAAAGGGGGGAAACATTAGGATTGGTTGGAGAATCAGGATGCGGAAAAACTACCCTTGGCCGTTGCATTATGGGGCTGTATCCTCTGTCTGATGGAAAAATCAGCCTTAATGGCCAAAATATCACTGATGTAAAAGGCATGAAACTTAAAGCCGCCCGCCTGAAAATGCAGATGATTTTTCAAGATCCTTTTGAATCCTTGAACAGCCGTCATACAGTAGGGGAAATTCTTGAGGAAAAATACATTATACACAACCGACTCAACAGCAGTGAGCGTAAAAAAGAGATTTCAAGATTACTGGAACGAGTCGGGCTTTCTAAACAGGCAATCACAAAGTTCCCTCATGAATTCAGCGGGGGACAGCGTCAGCGTATTGGAATTGCAAGAGCAATAAGCCTTGAACCAGAAGTGTTAATATGCGATGAGCCTGTCTCTGCTCTGGATGTCTCTGTTCAATCACAGATACTAAATCTGATGCTGACTATTCAAAGTGAAATGGGATTGACATGCCTATTTATTTCACACGATCTTTCAGTTGTGCGGCATATCTCTGACAGAATTGCAGTAATGTATCTTGGGCAAATTGTGGAAATTGCGGATGCCCAATCAATATACAGCGATCCCCAACATCCATATACAGAGGCACTACTCTCCGCGGTTCCTATACCCGACCCCAATGCCCGGCGTAAAAGGATTATCCTGAAAGGAGAAGTACCATCGCCCCGAAACCCGTCTAAAGGTTGTAGATTTCATACTCGATGCAGATATGTTATGGATATCTGCAAACAGGAAGTTCCTTTATTAGCTTCAATCCATGCATCCGATAAGACCTATTCATCCGATAAAACCCATTCACATTCAGATTCAACCCATATGGCAGCATGTCATCTTCACTCCTTGTAATTGCACCCCTTAGCCGGACATGTGAGTATAAGCCCATCTTTTTTTGTCTCTTTTTCAACAATATAAGATGACCCACATTCAGGACAGGCTTTGTTCACGGGTTTGTCCCATGAGGCAAATTCACACTCCGGATACCTTTCGCATCCATAAAAATCCTTGCCCCTGCGTGATTTTTTTCCAACAATTAAACCGGTACAACCTGACTCAGGACATTTGATATCTGTTGGTTTTACAGGCTCCGCTCCATAAAGGGATTCGGTATGCTTGCATTCAGGATAGCCAGTACAAGCGATAAATTCTCCATAACGCCCCTCTTTTCTCACCATTGGCTTGCCACATTTATCACAATCCTTTACTGGATTTGTATCTACTTTGGTTTCATTGACTCCAATAATACCCTTTTCATCACGGGTGTAATTACTTGAAAATGAACAGTCCGGATAGCCGGTACAAGCAATAAAATGACCGTTTTTACCAATCTTAATATTGAGCTGTCGGGTGCAAAGAGGACATTTGAGATCTGTCGGGATACCAACACCCTTGACACTGAGCATGTTTTCCGTTGCATGAGTAAGCCTCTCTTTGAAAGGGGCATAGAAATCATTGAGCACTTCAAGAGACTTGCGTGTGCCGCTCTCAATATTGTCAAGATTGTTCTCCATATCTGCTGTAAATGCTGCATCAAGAATTTCGGGAAATGAGCTTACCAAAAGATCGTTGACAATAAAGCCAAGTTCATTTGGAACAAAATATTTTTTAACAAGATCAACATACCCTTTATCCCTGATAGTTGAAAGAATTGTGGCATAAGTACTAGGTCTTCCAATGCCGTTTTCTTCGAGCTCTCTTACCAATGTGGCTTCTGAAAATCTTGGAGGTGGTTTTGTAAAGTGCTGCGTTGGAATGATGTTTTTCGCATCCAGCTTCATTCCCTCTTTGAGTTCAGGGAGAACCTGTTTCTCTTTTATACCTGTTTTTTCATCAACCTCTGAACCCTGAATATTGGAGCTGTGGTCTCCATTTTCACCAGATGTTTCATCACTACCCAACCCCTGTTCTCCATTTTCACCGGATGTTTCATCACTACCACCTCCCTGTTCCCCATTTTCACCAGATTTCCCATCACTGCCGGCATCCTGTTCCTCTTTTCCTTCAGATTTTGAATCAATCTCTGAATAGAGTGCCATGAACCCCTGAAACTGAACAGTATTTCCTCCCACAGTAAATGTGTAATCCCCTGCCGCGATAGAAATAGTTTTCTGATCAATTACAGCCGGAGTCATCTGGGAAGCAACAAACCTTTTCCAGATAAGGTCATAAAGCCGGAACTGATCCTTTGTAAGATATTGTTGAACTTTTCCCGGGGTATTGAAAACAGATGTAGGTCTTACAGCTTCATGGGCATCTTGAGCCTTGTTTTTATTTTTAAAAAATCTTGGCTTTTCCATGGCATAATCAGCACCCATTTTTTCTCTGATAAGAGTTAATGCTTCATTAGCGGCTTCTGCTGAAATACGTGTAGAATCAGTACGCATGTATGTAATCAGACCTTCGGGACCACCTGTTCCTATTTCAATGCCTTCGTATAATTGCTGAGCTACGGACATGGTTTTTTTTGCAGAAAATTTAAGGCGGTTGATCGCTTCCTGCTGGAGTTTGCTGGTAATAAATGGTGGCAACGGGCTGCGTTGCAAAGTCTTGATGTTTATTTTATCTACAATAAAATCTGATACTTCAAGTTCTCTGATGATCTGAGATGCTCTTTGTTCATTGGGAATAGTTATCTTTTTACCCTTTTGTCTGGTCAGGGCTGCGGAGAATATTGGAGGAATTTCTGCAAGAAGAGAAGCTGTAATTGTCCAGTACTCTTCAGGATTAAATACTCTTATTTCTCTTTCACGGTCACAAATTATTTTTACAGCAACTGACTGAACTCGCCCTGCGCTAAGATTATTTTGTACCCTTCTCCACAAAAGGGGGGATATTTGATACCCTACCAGTCGATCAAGAGTTCTGCGGGTTTGCTGGGCTTCATATTTGCCAGTATTCAGCTCTGTTGGGTGACTTAAAGCTTCGGTAATTCCTTTTTTTGTCAGCTCATGAATAAGAACCCTGTAAAAACGCCTTCCCTTTTTCTTTAAAATCTCAGACGTGTGGAAAGCTATTGCCTCTCCTTCACGATCAGGGTCAGGTGCAAGATATATGGTGTCAGTATCTCCGGCAGCACTCTTGAGTTCCTGTATTACTTTGGATTTTCCTTTGATATTCAGATATTCGGCTTTAAAGCTGTTTTCAATATCAATACCCAGCTCTTTTTGGGGAAGGTCCTTGATATGACCCGCCGTAGCGGCAACATTGTAGTCATTTCCCAAATATTTTTTAAGTGTTTTTACTTTTGTAGGAGACTCAACAATTAACAGTGGTTTACTCAATTTTACTCCTTAAACTTTATAAAACATTTTTCCCGGGGAGTGACTGATTATCCCCATCAATTCAAGATCCATAAGTGCAGCAGTCACACCTCCGGTATCAAATCCGGATTGATCAATAATTATATCAATGTGCATAGGGGAAGATGTAAGGATATCCAAAATAGCACGCTGATATTTATCCGGTTCAAATGATAAAATATTATTTTCTTTAAACAGCGGTTTGTCTTGCAACAGTGATTTGTCCTGAAACAGTGATTTGTCCTGAAACAGTGATTTGTCTTGAGATAGAGATTTGTCCTGCAAGGGAGATTTCTTTTGCAAGGGTGATTTATCTTGCAAAGATGGTTTGTCCTGCAAGGGAGATTTCTTTTGCAAGGGTGATTTATCTTGCAACGATGGTTTGTCCTGCAATGGTATCTGGTTAATATCTGCCGAAAACTGGAGTTTTAATGGTATATCAGAAATCTCATGATTGTCTGGAGTATTAATCATTTGATTCAGATGCTGAAGCTCCTCAATCACATCCATATAGTTTTCGACAAGTTTTGCTCCTTGCTTTAAAAGGGCGTGCGTACCTGTGCTTTTAAAAGAGTCAATGTTTCCAGGCACCGCGAAAACTTCTCTGTTGTATTCTGCCGCAAGTCTTGCCGTTATTAGCGAACCGCTTTTTGCCGCTGCCTCAACCACAATTGTCCCTGCTGACATTCCTGCAATAATCCGGTTTCTCATAGGAAAATGACGACCTTCCGGAGCGGAATTGATCCTGAATTCTGAAATCACCGCACCATTGTCAGCAATTTTATAAAAAAGACCGCGATTCTCGGCAGGATAAATTTTACCAAGACCACTGCCAAGTATGGCAATGGTTATGCCCTGTGCCTGCAAAGCCCCATGATGTGCGGCACTGTCAATACCTAAAGCCATGCCGCTCACCACTTGAAATCCTTTGGAAGCCAAATCATGAGCAAGCGTTTGTGCTGTATTCAATCCATATGATGTAGCTTGTCGTGACCCCACAATGGCAATAGACGGCAATCTGTTATCAAGAGTGCCAAAGCAGGTAATATAGGGGGGCGGGTC
>JADGBP010000480.1 GCA_015231395.1 Desulfamplus sp.
GTATTTCAGGCTCATAATCCTGCTGATTCACATCTGGTTCTGGTATCTCCTGAACAATTGGTTTAGGTTTCTCCAATAGTTTTTCAACCTTTGGCTTTGGTCTTGAAGATTGTTGATTACCTCCAATAATCTGCTCAAGGTCTCCAAGTTCCTCTAAACATGTCATGCCTATGTTACTAAGGTCTCTCAAGGCTCTGGCTTTTGCTCTTGTAGCTGACATTCTCAAGATGTGCTCTCGAATCATACTGTTAACATTTCTTGGATTAGCGTCTCCTATCTCGGTAAATTCCTGTCCATCAGACGAGATTACAACTGCTTTACATATTGCCTCCATTCCATTATCTTTGGTTGGATATTGAACTGGTTCCACATGAATACTCTTGATGCCTTTCTGATGGGCAAGATCAAGAAGTCCACTGTAAAGCACAAAGTCCTTACCTTTGATATTCATGATAAACTTCTCATTTATTTTTGGCTCTTTTGGTGTCATCTGAACCTCCTCTTAAAATGGAACATCACTGTCATCATTGTTATCATAATCTCTATTATCACTTCTGCTGTTGTTACTATTCTGGTTATTGTTCCCCTCAAAACCACGACCATCTGTTTTTATAAACTCAATATTATTTGCGATAAGTTTAATTACGGTCTTATTTTCTCCCCTATCGTTTGTCCACTTATCCTGATCAAGCATAGCTGTAACAGCTATTTTTGCTCCTTTATGGAGATACTTCTCTGCAAGTTCGGCAGTTTTGTTGAAACAGGTGGTTTTAATCCACCCTGTCTTCTCTTTACCGCTCTTAAATGCAAGTGAAAACGATACTACAAGCATCCCATCTTGAGTGTATTTACTCTCCGGGTCTGCTCCAAGATTACCTGTAATAATGCAGATGTTCATAATAGTTACTCCTTTTTTTATTTATGTTATACAGCCATTGCCATTGGTAATGGCATCTCAAACGGTGGTGGAGGTTCAAGTCTCAGTTTTCTTCTGGGCATGTCCTCTATTGATGCGTCAATAATTGTCTTGATATTGATCATATCGTTGTGAACTCTCTCACGGATGCTTTCGGAATATTTTATTCCTGAAGGATTGACTCCACTGATAATGTTTCTTGCTTCATCAGCAAGTTCCGATAGCTGTGCATCACCGAACAGGTTTTTATTTCCAAGATCATCCATGAACTGATTGAGCTTGTTAAACATACTATGAGAAATTGTTTTACCTTTTCCATTAGTGCCACTATCCAGTCTTTCAACCAGATGGGTTATTATTCCTGCAAACTCTTCTCTTAGTGCTGTTACTGCAAGCTCTCTTGTTTCATCCATCAACTTCTGGAACTTCTCTTTTTCACGTTCATAAATTGCAGGGGTCAAAATACTTGTTCTGCCTGGAATACCAAGGGTCAGATAACGCCATTCAAAATTGAACTTGCTTCTGATTCTTTCCGGATATTCGCTTTCGTCAAACAGTTCTTTTAAAACTCCTCTTGCTTCGTCTCTTGCAACTTCGTAAAGTTCCTCAAAGTCGTCAACTTTACTCCAGAATCTTGTTTGAAACTGCTGGAGTTGTTCATCAACCTTACTCAACGAATCCTTTGGTATCATTGAAATACCTGTAATTGGAAATGGTAAAGATGCTCTGCGAATCATATTAAATGTTTGCTGAACTGCGGTCTTGACTGGTCCTAAAAGTTCAGTATTGATGAGATATTTTCTACCTCTGAGCCAACTCATATCTTGAATTTCTCTTCCTGTTCTTTCAGCCAAAACAGCTTGACTCAATACTCTTGTCGGCTGCCAGACTGATGTAGATACCTGAAGTAAACAAGCCTTCTTGAACACATCTTTATAATCTGTATTTTCCATATTTTGATTCTCCTTTTGTTATCATCCACACAATTGCAGATACTGTTTAACTGTCTGTTTGTTTTGCACATAATACGCAGGTATAAGTTTCTGTGATGTCTCCTGACCAAGTAACTCCTTGATGAAATTTGACTCCTCTATACATCCTTTGCCGTTAAAACCTCTGGTTTCTATCTGAATCTCTCCATCTTCATCTATTTCAATTATTATCTGCTTCAAAATTGTTCCTCCTTTTTGATAAGTTATTAAATTAACGCCCTTCGGGCGGGCTTTCTTAAGCTCCGACATACTCCATAGCTTTTCGATTACAACCAGGGCATCCCAATACTGGCATGATCCTTCATGCCATCTATCCTCAAATTCAGCTATGCC
>JADGBP010000481.1 GCA_015231395.1 Desulfamplus sp.
TAATTTTTACAGGCATTCTGATTCTGTTTACCCAACCTCTTTTTGCTGCTGAAGTTAACCTCATTAGTGCGGAAGAAGTGGCACTAAATTTTATTATCTACCTTGATGAAAATCATACTATCCGTGAGACAGAATCACTGGAAGAGTCCAGCCAGACAGTTGGATACATTGTACATCTGGCCCCGCAGGGATATATTCTTGTGTCTGGAGATACAATCAGGGTTCCGGTCAAAGCCTACTCTCTTACTTCAAACTTTGACTCTCTGCCTCCTGCTTATGTGAAGGTGCTGTTAAATGAGCTTCAACTTCCATCATCGTTCCCACCACCAATAACAACAACATCATCATCAACAACATCAAAATCTGCATCTTCAAGGACATCCTCAGTAACTCAACCGGAAGATATAAACAAGCCATACTGGGACTTTCTGACTCAGACCCATATAGCATCCAGAAAAAGTTTAAGAAGCTATACTCCTGACACATTTTTGCTTACCACTAAATGGGATCAGGGATATCCCTACAACAAGTTCAATCCAAAATTAGGGAACGAACTAACTGTGACCGGTTGTGTTCAGACTGCTGTAGCACAGGTGATGCGTTATCATTCATATCCATCTTCAGGCAGCGGGGTTTTTAGGCATATATGGAACGGGCAGACACTGACCGCTGTAATGAACCGACCATTTAACTGGAACGCCATGCCAAATTCCGTAGATGGGACTGTTCCACAATATCAACAAGATGAGGTTGCAACACTTATGCGTGACCTTGGTGTTTTGAATGAAGCAGAGTTTGGTATAGACGGCACCAGTGCAGCATTCTACTATGATGAGTTTGAACGGGCATTCGGCTATGCTCCTGTTTCAAACATGGAAAGTAGTAACAGCAATTTTTTTACCACCATTAAAAATGAAATCAACAACCGCAGACCCGTTCTCCTTGCAATGCCGGGACATCTGACAGTAGCAGACGGGTACTCTTCTGACCCCAGCGGTAAAAAAATTCATGTAAATCTTGGCTGGAGTGGTGCTTCTGATGATTACTATTATCTGGATCAGACAATTCTTACCGAACAGTACTCCTTTGCCCCAAATCACACCATCTATTATAATATCAAGCCTTGTCAGGGTGGAGAATGTAATCCATACATTCCAGGTACATCAGGAAATCCACCGGTGATTGCCTCTAATCTCAATGATATGGTCATTGAAAGCACTGATACCATCGAAAATGATACCATCCGTATTGAAGCCTATGACCCTGACGGAGACACAGTGACTCTTTCTGCAATATCATCTTGTAACAACTTGAAGTCCATCTTAAATGGGAATCTGTTAACCTTGACACCAACTGCCAGCAATATCTTTTGTGAACTGACCATCTCGGCACAATCTTATGATGGCTCGGCAGAAAAGACTTTCAGGGTTCTTGTTATTGAAGATATGATTTATATCGGCACCCAGTATGATATTGGCGGACAATTTGCAAATGGAACAGAGATTGATGAATACAAGGCTTATCTTGAAGGATATACAACTATCAGCGGTGACAGGGGATCCAGCAATCAGGCATTTTTTATATGGGTCAAAGACAAAAATGGAAACACCGTTATTTCGGCATCTGATAATCCTGTTTCCGGCACTCTCACAGCCGGTTTATATACTATTTTTGCGTCTTTAGAAAATCCATTTACCAACTACTATTATACATATTATGCTGCTTCCAGCGGGTATATTTTGACTGTTACAGGCAACTCTTTGAGTGCAACTGTCTCGGATCTGGCAGAGAGCATGGGAATTGAGCTTACAGACGACTCTTCAACTCCTGACATCGCCCCCACAGCAGAGACTGGCAATGCCAGCTCCATCACAACAAACTCCGCGATACTTAATGGCACAATCAATCCCAACGGTGTTGCAACAACCTTCTATTTTGAATACGGCAAGAGCACAAGCTACGGTTCCAAAACTACCTTGCAGAACGCAGGTTCAGGGACAAGCAGCCTTCCAGTTACTGCTGAACTGACTGCTGCCCTGAGCAATCTCAGTGCTGATACCATATACCATTTCCGTCTGGTTACTACAAACAGTGCAGGGACAACCAATGGCAGTGATCAGACATTTACAACTGCCAAGCTGAATTTGCCTGAAAGCGTTACATCTTACAAAATACTAACGACACAATCACATTCATTAACCATACAATATGGAGAGTATATAAAAGTGT
>JADGBP010000482.1 GCA_015231395.1 Desulfamplus sp.
TCTCAGCCAGAGGAAATGGTTATATTCAAAACGTGGATATCGCAGCACTCCTGCGTTTGGCACGGGAGCACCAGACCATCGTGCGGATGGAACGAAGCATCGGTGAGTTTGTGGTCAAGGACACCATGCTTGCCAGCCTCGCTCTGGAGGATCCGCCGGAAAAAGAGATCATCGCCGACCTACAGGCGGCATACAGCATCAGTCGTTACCGCATGGTGGATCATGATTCTGCTTTCGGCATCAGACAGATCGTGGATGTGGCATTGAAAGCACTCTCTCCCGGTATCAACGACACGACGACGGCTGTGATGTGTGTGGATTATCTGACGGCGATTCTGGCAAGACTTGTGCCTCGACAAATACCCTCTTCACGCCAATACGATGAAGGGGAACTGAGGGTTATCACTATGGGACCGACCTTTGAAGGCTTGCTGGCAAAATCATTCGATCAAATTCGAGGCAGTTCCAAAGGCAATATCGCCATCATGTTGCGGATTCTCGAAGCACTTAAAACCATCGCCGGTCTGACGACCAGCCCGAGTCGGCGGTGGGCACTACGCGATCAGGTACGCTGGATCGCCGAACTGGCTGAACACACCCTCGATTCAGCGTATGACCGTGCGAGGATCGATGCACGGCTGGCACTTGTGTATGAGACGCTCGAAGCTGAACCTGCTTTGTGTGCAGGAAAAGAGAAAGAAACTTAGGATGAATCAACTGAAGCGTTGGAATTAAAGGGGGAACAAAAGATGAATAATAGAACTAAGGAATGAGTCCGAAATAACTTACCCAAACTCCCCCTCTCCAGATATGGAGAGGGGGCTGGGGGGTGAGGTAAATGGGCAGGTTATTTAAAACCGATTCCTAAAGTTTTTCAAACTGTCCCGCTTTATTGCAGTAGCCCATTTAGGAGTGCTACGGCATAGATATAGAAGAGATAGAAAAACAGATTAACGAATGGGAAACTAATTATAAAAAGCAACAATATTAAATAAATCTGGAGAAAAAATGATGAAAAAGCACTCAAAATTATATTCGACTCTGGTAGTAATGGCAATCACTACGATGATGGCAACATCACCATCTTTTGCATATGATGTTCAGGATATAGACAAAGCGGACACGACCACCAGGGGTATATATAATAACGAAGTTGTTATCATGAGAGGTGGATATTCCATTCTCGGCAGTACATTTATTGGGATGGAAGTCGAAAACCCTCAGGGAGAGAGCCTCGGAGAAGTAGAGGATATCATGATTGATTCGACCGGTAATGTGCGTTATGCGGCTGTCTCATATGGCGGGTTCATGGGCATAGGTGAGAGAATGTATGCAGTGCCGATGGATGCATTCTCTTTTAAGCGTGATAAAGACATGTTTTATGATAACGATGTCACACTAATACTTAACGTCACCCAGAAACAGCTAAAAAATGAAAAGGGATTTGATAAAAAAAACTGGCCAAATTTAGAGGACGAGAATTACCGGAATGATCTTGATACCCACTATAATATTAAAAGATAGCAGGTGAACCAGTAATATTTAATCCACAATAAATACCATAGGCATGTCGGCTGGGTAACCGTTCACTCCCCCCTCCCCAATACAAAATTGGGTTATATAAAAATCAGGCACTTAGCTATTTTGACTATCAAAACAGAGGGGGGGGAGTGAACGGTTACCAAAGCAATTAACAGATAATATCCAGGGATGCAAAAACACAAATTATTCGGAAGGGGAAACCGACTGTGATTTACGAAAAAGTTGAACTGCATAATATTGAAGATCTTATTTCTGTTGAGGGCATGTCTGGACTCCGGATGCAAAGGATTCCTGAATCGGTTCGGGTCAAACTCAATCCCGCCGCCCAGTCTCAGATGTGTCATCCATCCTGCTCGGAAATCCGATTTGTAAGCGACCAGCCAATCCGAATAGAACTTTCTTGCCCGAAAGGGCTTGGAACCGTTGAAGTCTTTTATGGTCCGTTTCAAAGCCTTGAAAAATTTGAAATAAAACAGGATATATCTGTTATTCATTTATCGAAACCAGATCAGATGGATAAGTATGACCTAACCAAACGATCCGACCTTTCCTTTTCTCCTAATGTTTGCCGACTTCTAATGGCTGGAGATGCTATGTTTATACATGGCATTTATGGCAATAATTGCAGGCCTCCAAATCGTGACGAACTGCCCAGGTTTAGATATTTAGCTTACGGCACATCAATT
>JADGBP010000483.1 GCA_015231395.1 Desulfamplus sp.
AAAATTGAGGGGTGTTGAAATTATTAAGAAAACTTCATTTTGGCTTTCACCTCGCAGGTGAAGTAACAAATAGATTTTTTCCAATGATTTCAAGATATATCAAAAAGCGTGCCACGGATTCAGGTAAATATTAATTCTGATAAATCAAAACAAATATTAATTAATTAGGATAAAGGGAGATAACGATAATGAACATTGAAATTAAAATTGAAATTGATAAAGAGACAAGTCAATTAATTCAGACCAAATTTGACAAAGTTGCAGAAAAAATTATTGGGATTGTAAATATTATTGAAAAATTTACTGTTAAAACTGAAGATATAAAATCAGAAGCAAGTTCTTCTAAAGACAAAGAAAAAACTTCTGTTAAAAGCAGTATTCAAGATGGGGGAACATCTTTTTCTGAAAATATTGCTGAAAAAACTATTGATATTAAACCTGAACTCAAATCTGAACCCAAACCTGAACTGAAATCTAAATCTGACCTAAAATCTGAGCCCAAACCTGAACTGAAATCTAAATCTGACCTAAAATCTGAGTCCAAACCCGAACTGAAATCCAAATCTGAACTGAAATCTGAGCCTAAACCCGAACTAAAATCCAAATCCGAACTGAAATTTGAGTCCAAACCTGAGCTGAAATCCAAATCTGAACTAGAAGCACCGGAGCAAATTAAAGTTAAAAAAACAAGAAAAAGCTCGGTCAGCGATAAAAAACCGAAAACCACATTAGAAGTTGTTTTAAATGTCATTAAAAAAAGCAATGGCGGTATTAATGTTGATGATTTAAAAAAACAAACAGGATTTAATGCCAAAAAGGTTGCAGATGCAGTTTATAATTTAAAAAAGAATGGCAAGATTCAGAAAACGGATGATAACTTATATATTGCTGTTGAATAACAAGCTGAGCAGGTAAAAGTGCCTAGCCTAAAAAATAAGTAAATGCTCATGGTCGGGTTTCTGCCAACCCCGACCATGAAAATCAGCATATGTTTTGATTGTAAACACTCATGGCACGGGGTTCACCTAATATTTACAAAGCACTTAAGATTTGTCTTGAACCACCAGAAAATTTTTGATTGGGGGAATCAAATCAAAATGGCAATAAAGCTTCAATCTCACAAAACCAAAAAAAATCTCATGATTGTCTATGAAAGAGATATAAATATTGATTCTGTTGTTGATATATTGAACGAAGAATATGAAACCCAACTGGTTTTGAATGGAAAAAAAGCCATTGAAGATATCACTATTTGTCCGCCGGATCTCATTTTACTTTACATGAGGCAACCTGAAAAAAACGGTCGGGAACTCTGCCGACGCCTCAAGGCAAATGAGTGTACTCTTGAGATTCCGATTATCTTTGTTTCGGATCAGAGTGCATCGGAATCAGAGATAGCCAGAGGATTAGTCATGGGTGCCGAGGATTATATTCACGAACCTGTTAGTGCTTCTATACTCAAAGCCCGAATCAGAACCCATCTTTATTTAAAAAGTACCAGGGATCAACTGTTCATGCAAACAATGTTGCAAGAGGAGAATCTCCGGCTGAAAACTCTTCTTGAAAAACTTTCCGGCGATGACGTTAAAACAGGTTTAAATGATTTAGTGGGGGTTTCAAGGTTGTTGTCAAAGGATGATAACCTTACTGACAAACAAAAAATGATGCTGAAAAATGCGGAATTGTCTGGTTCCAAGGTCATTGAAAATCTTAACAATTCGATAGATTTATATAAAATAGAAAATCAAACATATGAATTCAATCCGGTTTCAGTGAATCTGGTTAAAATTTTGTACCAGATTAAAAAGGATATCAGGAATATGTTAATGGCTGGTAATATAGGTTTTGCCATTTCCATTGCCGGCATTCCGGCTACCATGACGGATTCCTTTGAAGTTTTGGGAGAAACGACATTGTTTTATTCTTTACTCCTGAGTCTCATCAAAAATGCTGTGGAAGCCTCATACAAAGACAGCAAGGTCACAATTGCATTAGAACATAAAAAAAATGAAAATCTCATTCTTGTACATAATCGGGGTATCATACCCAATGAGATCAGAGACAATTTTTTTGAAAAGAAAAGTACATACGGCAAGGAAAATCATGAAGGCCTTGGTACATATGTTGCTCAGTTGATTGTATTGATGATGGGTGGAAAAATATCTTTTACATCAGATGATCAACAGGGAACCACGCTTATCATACGGCTTCCAAATCAATACAATATA
>JADGBP010000484.1 GCA_015231395.1 Desulfamplus sp.
TCAACTTTTTTGAAAGATCGCGACCATTCATTTCAGGCATAATGACGTCAGTAATAAGAAGATCAATTTTGCCGATATTTTTATCTGGATCGCCTCCGGTATCTTCTTGGATATGTTCTCCAGCATCAATATGTTTTCCAGCATCGATATGTTTTCCAGCATCGATATGTTTTCCAGCATCTTCTTGGATATGTTCTCCGGCATCTTTTTTGATATAATCTCCAACATGCTCTCTTACCATATCAATAGCCATGGCAGGACTTTGTGCTGCCAGCACATTGTATCCAAGTCTTTCGAGCATAAGCTGGGTTACTTCTAAAATCTCCGGTTCATCTTCAACCAGCAATACTGTTTCCGTACCGCCTGTTATCGAGTCTTCAAAACTTTTCGTTGAAGTAGTCCATACTGCTTGCCCAGTATATCGCGGAAGGTAAATCCGGAAGGTGCTTCCTTTATTTGGCTCGCTGTAAACATTTATAGAACCCATGTTCTGCTTGACAATTCCGTATATCGTGGAGAGTCCAAGCCCTGTCCCTTTTCCAAACGCCTTGGTGGTAAAAAAAGGCTCAAAAATATTATGCATGGTATTTTTTTCCATACCGCAGCCGTTATCGCTGACCGCAAGCAATACATATTCTCCAGGCACAAAGTCTATACCAATGCTACAAGACTCTTCATCAAATGTGATATTATGGGTCTCTATCGTTACCTTGCCCCCGCTCCCACTGATTGCGTCCTGTGCGTTTATCAGAAGATTGGCTAAAATCTGGTCGATCTGGGCAGGATCAATTTTAATTGGCCATAAATCAGAAAACGGATGCCAGGCAAGAGTTATATCCTCGCCAATAAGACGCCGAAGCATCTTGAGCATGTTTTCAATAGTTTCGTTAAGATTCAAAACCTGGGGCATTATGGTCTGCTTGCGGGCAAAAGCCAGAAGCTGACGCGTAAGATCTGCGGATCGTCTGCCTACTGTTTCAATATCACAAAGGTCATTGTAAATCGGGTCAGATGGTTTAAATTTCATCCTTGCCAATTCAGCACGACCTATGATTATAGAGAGCATGTTATTGAAGTCATGAGCAACTCCGCCTGCTAAACGACCGATCGCGTCCATCTTGCCAGCCTGAAAAAGTTTGTCCTGAAGTAGTTGTCTCTCCTCTTCGGCATATTTGCGACCGGTTATGTCGTGCGAAATACCCAATACCCCGACAAGTTCCCCCATGCTTCCGTAAACAGGAGTTTTTATAGTTTCAAGAATCTCCGTGTGTCCATCATCAACGTAGGTAACAGTCTCCTCGTTTAGGATGTGCTGTCCATTTTCTATTGCCAGTTTGTCATTCTGCCGAAAAATATCCGCACGTTCCTTATCAGTAAAATCGTAATCTGTTTTTCCAATAATATTCTTTTCTTTCATGCCCACAAGACGTTCAAATCTGGCATTGCAGGCAAGATAAATTCCCTCTGGATCTTTAAGCCAGACAAGATCCGGAATTGTTTTAAGCAGTGTACGAAGATGTGCTTCGCTTTTTCCCAATGCATTTTCTGCCAGTTTTCGCTCCTTAATCTCCTCTCTTAAGGCTTCTGTCTGGATGCGAACCATACGCTTCAGCATGCGGTTCCAGAGCAAAAAAACAACTATAATCAATAAGATCACACCCGTGACAATCATCATCATTTTTTTGAACTCACGTATTGTCAATCCTGGCTCTGAGACTAAATGAATCCATTTGTTATAAATATCTCTTTTCTCCTCTTGGGTCAGCATGGCTGTACCTTTTGCCAGAATAGAACTTAATTCAGGCCAGTCAGAGCGAACGGCAAAACCTGAAATATTTGGCGGTTCTGTCTCACCTGCTACTTTTAAATTTGAGATTGCTTCAGATTCGATATAGAAACTTGCGGTTGCGAGATCTCCAACAAAGGCATCTGTCATGCCAAAAGAGACTTTTCTCAAGGCAGTTTTCAACTCAGATACAAGTTCTATGTTCAATTGAGGATATTTATTTTGGATCAGGTCAACATAACCATAACCCGAGATCATGACGACATTCATGCCTTTAAGCATATCCAGAGTAAGATTTTCCTTTACACTGCTTCGTACAATTATAACTGACGGCACTTTAAGGTATGGTTTCGGAAAAATCAAATATGTCTCTCTCTGAGGGGTTTTGACAGCATTTCCCAGCACATCCACCTCATGGTTTTGAATCCGTGCAATTACAT
>JADGBP010000485.1 GCA_015231395.1 Desulfamplus sp.
TATCTCCATCTTCATAGCTATCTCCATCTTCATAGCTATCTCTATCTTCATAGTTATCTCTATCTTCATAGTTATCTCTATCTGTCTTTTGATTCTTTACAAGTGCAATATAAACATCTGTGTTTGAATCTGTAGGTGGCAGATAGCATGAAATTTCAAAGATTGATGGAACATTTTTTGTTTTTGTAATTACAGGGACGGCAATAATTGATGGCATAGCTGATTCTTTGATACCCTTGCCACTTAAAAGTCCCCAGCCAAACAAATCATCTCTTCCGTCATCTCCTAAATCTTTAGCATTATGAAAAATCAGATTTCCGATGGTTTCTGGCTTCAGAGCATGATTCATTCCAAGCAAAACGGCAATCGCCCCTGATATCATAGGGGTGCTGAAGGATGTTCCTGTTACAAAAGCAGTATCCCCTCCAAGTCCAATGGTCTGAACATCTTTTCCAGGGGCTGTTATGTCAATAGTTCTGCCTGCAGGCGAATTCCATAAAATTGCACGACCGTCAGCAGTAGATGCCCCCACGGTTATTAGCTCTTCCATTGTTCCTGGAAACGTGATGCCTGAGTGGCTGTTGCCAGCAGCACTCACAACCATTACTCCTCTATTTACAGCATACTGAACGGCATTTTTCACAGCACTGCTCTCTTCTATAAGACTCAGACTCATATTAATAACATCAACGCCTGCATTTACGGCATAATAGAGTGCATCAACCACAGAATTTGTGTAAAAAGTATTGGAATTTCCTAGGTTAATTTTAAGAGGCATCAGCTTTGCATCAGGAGCACATTGCAAAAGTATTCCGGCAACGTTGGTTCCGTGACCGTTTCTGTCTTTAATAAGATTATTTTGATCACCAAAATTCCAGCCATTGGTATCGTCAATATAACCATTTTCATCGTTATCTATTCCATCGTCAAAGATTTCTCCCCCATTTTGCCACAGTGCTGAGGTTAATACGGGATTTTCAGTGTCAATTCCAGAATCGATAAGGGCAATAATGACACCTTTGCCGGAGGATAGCATAAGTAGGTCTTTAGTTTCCACAATTGCTGACCATGAATAGAGCGGTTCTGCAGATATCTTGGCGGAATGAACAGGGAAGAGAATCAAAAAAATTATCACATGTGTAAGAGATAGCACATGTGATAATTTTTTTTTAAAAAAAGGTGGTATTTTTTTCTTAGGAAGAATCACTTAGTGGAAGAATCGCTTAGTAAAAACATTAATAATTGATTTGATTTAATCCAAAATCAACCATTTTATTGACACCTGTCCCGATATTGACAACACGATTTGACGGTGTTGTTTGATTGTTGCTATATAAATCAATGGAATAAAACGTATTGGCTGGTATTTGTATCTGATAAGTTCCAAGATAGCCGGGAGAAACCTGAACGCTCCAACCTTCAGTCAAATTATTTACCCATAACACAAAATTATCATAAGATTTTTCAGGAGCCCACCCTTTATTGAACAGCAATTTTTTTGCGTACTCTTTTTCTGGTATTGTTTTTTCACTCAACAACAAAGATTCAGGTTGATTTTCACCAAGGTTGTATATATTTCCCAGAATATAATTTCTGTTTTGAACCGGTTTTGCAAAATCTGCTATTACCAAATAGGCATTCAGGATTGAATCTCGACTCAATGAAAAGGTTGTTGACATAAACGAAATACCAATTTCGGTAAATTCTTTATTGAATATATTTCTGGCATAGTTCAGATCTGGATTTAATTCATCTCTGATCATGTTTTCAAATATGCCTTCAACAGCCTTAATCGGATCTACATAGAGATTAAAAGACAACATCCCCAAGCTCTCTCCGGTGAATAGAGGGTCATATTGACTATTTACAATACGATCATGAAATGAAAGTTTTTCTGGTGAAATGTGGCTGTAATACTTACGATTTATCATATCGCTATTATGAGCTTCTGATGTCTTTTGAAGAAGTTCATTCCATGCCAACGGAGGTAGTCCGTTTTCCAGCTCCAGAATCCACACATCTTGTCCAAGGGCACGCAGGGCACTCTCATAATCAATCCCGTAGGCTTCAATAGTTTTTGCAGGTCTTGCCGTCCCTGTAATTACAAAAACAAAAAATGTTCCATCAATCTTTGAAATTTCATGCTATCTGCCACCTACAGATTCAAACACAGATGTTTATATTGCACTTGTAAAGAATCAAAAGACAGATAG
>JADGBP010000486.1 GCA_015231395.1 Desulfamplus sp.
ATCAATGGTGCTGTAGAGCATATGGGAGACAATCTCACTGGTGGTGGGGAGGGTGATGACGAGGTGGTTAAAATCAACCTTAAAAAGCTTGAGTCAGATGCTCCTGATGTGGAAAAAATCGCTTTTGTTGTCACAATCCATGAAGCGGAAACCAGAAACCAAAACTTCGGGCAGGTCAACAACGCTTTTATCCGTATTGTGAATCAAGATGATAATAAAGAACTTGTAAGATATGATCTGAGTGAAGATTACTCCATGGAAACTGCCATGATATTTGGTGAGGTTTATTTTAAAACCGGTGAATGGAGATTTACGGCAGTTGGTCAGGGTTATGCTGGCGGACTCGCGGCAGTATGCAAGAATTACGGCGTAAGTATCTGATAATCTCATCTGACATATGAAAAAAGGAGAACAGCAAGGAAATCTTGTGAGCTTAAAGGCTCGGAGGTTTCCTTGTCGTATTTTTATGAAAAGACTAACAAATGAATCAATTATAAAGAAATCAATTGCTCAATCAATAATTATTACAAGCATGTTTTTTGTTATTTGTATATTCGGTGGATGGTTGGCTGCGGTTGAGGATTCGAACGCTGAAACTTCCCAGATTCCAGATACTCCAACGATTTTTACTCAACTTGATGGATACAATCTTACACTTTATTGGAGTGAAGTTGCAAATATAGATGGATACGCACTGTTCTATGCCCCCTATCCATATTTCAATCTCAATGATTGGCCTCAGGCGTTAAATATGAGTAAATACACAGGATTTAACCTTGAAGATGCTGTAAAAGGTTTATCATTTTACGTGGCTGTTAGGACTTATAATATTGATTCTAACGGCAATTACATTTTTGGTAATTATTCCAATATAGGTGCTTTTGCATCTTTCTACCGTGATTCTGATATGGACAATTATGGTGATCCAAACGGTCTTGTAATGAGTGTATCAGAACCATCTGGATATGTTGTACCTCAGCCATCTGGTTATGTTTTTAATAATAAAGACAACAATGACCTGCAAAACAATAACGATTTGTTGACTTTGAATTATGAGGAGATAAAAAACAGATTTGGAGATGGCTTGTATGCCCAGATATGCACAAACAAGGGGTTGATTGTCTGTCAGTTGGAATTTGAGAAAACCCCGCTTACCGTAACCAGTTTCGTAGGTCTTGCAGAAGGGACAATCAACCACAGTCGTGGATATGGCGTACATTATTACGATGGATTGACCTTTCATCGTGTAATTAACAAATTCATGATTCAGGGTGGATGCCCTCTGGGTACAGGCACGGGTGATCCTGGTTACTCATTTAAAGATGAGTTTGTTCCTGAACTCACCCACTCAGGAGCAGGAATTTTATCCATGGCAAATTCCGGTGCCAACACCAATGGAAGCCAGTTTTTCATCACTCATGAGGAAACCCCGTGGCTTGACGGTAAACATACAGTGTTCGGGCATGTTGTAGCGGGTCAGGAGATTGTTAACACGATTCAAGTCGGTGATGTTATCGGGAAAATGGTTATAACCCGTGTCGGAGAAAAAGCATGGGCTTTTCAAGCGGATCAGGCGGCTTTTGATAGATTGAAATAAATCCTTTTGAAACTTTTACTGTTAACAGTAGTTTTAAATGCAAACTGATGACTCATATCCTCTGTTCTAAATAGATAGGGGTGTAGTTTGTAATTTGTGTTCCCTGATTTTATTACAGATTCTCTCGCAGCACTCCTTAGTTTTATCCTGTTCCGGACCCTCCACCATAACCCTTAAAAGTGGCTGGGTGCCGGAATACCTCACAAAAACTCTTCCGTCCGACCCCAATTCAGCTTCAACCGCCTTTATTTCATCGGCAATGGATTTTACAGCCATGAAATCAGGGCGGGAAGCGTCCATCTCTACATTCATGAGAACCTGCGGATATACCTTCATAATTGATGCAAGAACTGAGAGCGATTTTCCGGTATCCGTCATAACCTCGACAAGACGCAATGCAGTAAGCAGTCCGTCACCTGTGGTGTGATATTGTGAAAATATCATGTGCCCTGAATCCTCTCCCCCCATTACTGCACCTGACTCTTTCATTATGAATATTAAGAATTTCTTTTATTAGCAGTGCTGTAATATCAATATCAGGAAAATTTTCAAGCAATATAAGCAATTGTTGCTTGGATAAAGTTGTAATCTTGTTAATCAAATAAGATTTTT
>JADGBP010000487.1 GCA_015231395.1 Desulfamplus sp.
TCCAATATCTTTTTTAAGCACAGATTTGAGACGCTCCACATCTGCTGTATTATTTCCAAGAAGAGGTTCGGGCAGCTCAATATATTTCACAAAACTTTGATTATTATAATCTGTCTTTTCTTTTTGAAGTATATCAAGCCCCCCCTCTTTTTCGGCAAAGATGATTCTTGAGATGACATCTTCACCATAGCTTATCTGACCATTGAAATCCCCGTAATTTGAGAGGATTTCACCGGAATTGAGATCAAGCACCTCTCCGTAAATCGTAGTGGTGCCGATATCCATGGCAACCGCGAAATTTCGGTGGGTGGTATCTCCGGGTTCAATGAGTATAATCTGATTCTTGCCATCCTCTCGTACTGGTCTGATAATGGTGGCGGTGACCTTGAAATTTCCCGCTCTTAACAGTTCCGGTATTTGACGAATCACATTGAGATCAACTGTCAGACGGTGCTCATCATGTTTGAGTTTAAGAAAATTGAGCAGCCTTGTCACATCTGCAATGTTATCCTGGACTGTAGGCGGAGGAAGTTCTAAATATTTTTTCTCTACAGGAGGAATAAGAAGTCCCTGCTCCTTTATGCTCTCAAGCCGGAACTCGTTAATGCGTGCTGTATATCTGGGTGAGACTGCAAGATTTAATATGCTTGAATCCACATTTGACTCAACAGGTATCCTTACAACTAAATCCGATCTGACTTTGGAGAGGCAGGCAAGGCGGTATCCCTTTTCTCTGTCTTCTTTTGACAGTTTGTCAGCTCCTCCTTCAATCTCTCCTTTTTCCAGAATAACCCGGCATTTGCCGCACACGCCTTCGCCGCCGCATGACGCGTTTATATGAACACCCGCCTCCATTGCCGCACGAATAAGGTTCTCACCATCAGCAACCTCAATTTCTCTGGCATGGGGCTGAAAAACAATCTTGTGTTTTATCTGGCTCATAATTGCTCCTTTTGTATATGAATGCATATTAAATTATGTGAAATTATCTGAAATTATGTGATTTTATCTGATTTTATCTAAAATTATCTGATTTTATGTGAAATTATGTAAAATTATGTAAAATTATGTGATTTTATGTTTGGATGTATGTCAGAATCAATATGAAGTTTAACATCTATTTTAAAATCTATTTTATAGACCACTTATCATAAATTCCACAACCGTTTTCAGCAAAAAATATTCAGGGAGCAGTCACGATACCATAGGCATCAAAAATTGTTACCATAGTCATTGAGAATTGTTTTTTCATTGACCTCAAACCTCTTTTTTGATTATGCTCATTCATTGTAATCATTCACTGGAGTAACATATGAAAAAAAGAAAATTTGAACTTAATCATTTATTAAAATGGCAGAATACACTCGATAAATGGCAAAAGACACTCGATAAATGCAGCTCTTGTTCATGCTGTTATGAGCACTGCCCGATATTTAAATACACCCGTTGGGAAACCGAATCACCAAGGGCAAAGCTGACCATGATTTGCGGATTGCTTTCAGGCAAGATTGAGCCTTCAAAATACATGGCTGACAAAATATTCTCCTGCTTTAATTGTCATGAGTGCGTTACAGCCTGTTCCAGCGGAGTGCCACTCACAGAGATTTTTACCGATGCCAGAGCTGATTTTGCAGGAACTGAATTTGACACCACAGGTATCGCATCAATCATGGAATCCGGATGTGCAAACTGCCTTACCTGCGTTAGGGCATGTCCTTATGATGCACGCTATTTTAAAGACAAACATATTGTTACTGACTCCATCCTTTGCCAGAGCTGCGGTATCTGTACAGATCTTTGTCCAGACCAGAGCGTATTTACGACCAACAATGATAGTATGGCAACCAACAACAATAGCATACCAACCAACAGCTATGGTATAGGAAGAGTCTATCTCAATCGTCAGATAACATCGTTTCTTGAAGGTCAAAATTCCAAGGTGATTGTATTTGGATGCAACTGGTCATTTTATCCTGATCTGGAATATTCATATTATGATTTAGACGAATCCCCCATACCGGTATCTGAAAAGCCGAATCCTGAATACACAATTTTGGTCAACGTGTGTGAAGGCAGATTGACAAAACCTCTGATGCTCGACCCTTTTCTTGAAAATGCGTGGGGAGTTCTTGTAGCCTGCTGTCCTGACGGAGAGTGTGAACATAATAAGGGCAATGTCAAAGTCGAGGATAATGTTAAAGAACTGAAA
>JADGBP010000488.1 GCA_015231395.1 Desulfamplus sp.
GATGGTTTTTTACAGTATATCGAAGAAGAAATTTTAGACAGGGGACTTGATATACAGATTGTGGCAACGGGCTGTCTCAAACAGTGCGAAGCAGGGCCTGTCATGGTGGTTCAACCGAATAACTGGTGGTTCAAGGGCGTGAATAGCAAGAGTATTATTGATGCAATTTTGGACGGTATTGAGGATGGGAAGCCGGCAAAAGAGTACCTTCTATCGTAACATCTCTTGAGATTTGACAGCGTTTAAAAAGTTGTCAAATCTATCTCCACAGTTTTCGTCAAAAGTTTAAAAACAATAAGGAAATATCACGATGAAAGCAGCAGCCATTTTACACGACAGAGAAAATCAGATCCATCGTAAGGGCAGTGCCCCTTTTGAAATGGAATGCAACAAGGACAGTCTTGCCGGTGCAGTCAGCCAGAGAGCCTGCGTGTTCTGTGGCTCAAGGGTGGTGCTTTATCCAATAGCCGATGCTCTTCATCTGGTGCATGGGCCAATCGGCTGTGCAGTTTATACATGGGATATTCGCGGTGCCCTTTCATCAGGACCTGAGCTGCACCGACTCTCTTTTTCAACTGATCTTCAGGAGATGGATGTCATCTTTGGTGGCGAAAAAAAGCTCTACAATGCTCTTTGCGAGCTTATTGACCGCCACAAACCCAAGGCAGCATTTGTCTATTCCACCTGTATCGTAGGAATTATCGGAGATGATATGGGGGCGGTGTGCAAAAAGGTCAGTAGGGAGAAAGGGATACCGGTTCTTCCTGTCATGTCAGAAGGATTTAAAGGGAACAAGCGTGAAGGATATCAGGCAGCATGCAATGCAATGTTTGAACTTGTTGGAACTGGTGATATCAGCGGTATTTCACGCTACAGCATCAACATATTAGGAGATTTCAACCTTGCAGGAGAGATATGGCTGATTCAGGAATACTTCAACAAAATGGGGGTTGAAGTGGTGGCTAAAATTACAGGAGATGGCAGGGTTAATGATATACGGCGTGCTCATGGTGCAGCTCTTAATGTTGTGCAGTGTTCCGGTGCCACAATGGAGCTTGCAAACATGATGAATAACGAATTTTCTATCCCTTCCATCCGTGTTTCGTACTTTGGTATTGAGGATATGGCAGAAGCACTCTATGAGGTTGCTAAATTTTTCAAAGACCCTCTGATGATGGAAAAAGCCAAAACCTTAGTCCGCGAAGAGCTGGAAAGAATTATGCCGGAACTCAACAGGTTCAAGGCTGCATTAAAGGGTAAAAAAGCTGCGATATACGTAGGTGGAGCTTTTAAGGCTTTCTCTCTTGTAAAGGCATTCCGGTTGATCGGCATGGATGTTGTGATGGTCGGCTCTCAGACTGGAACAAAGGAAGATTACGAAGAGTTAGAGGAGATAACAGATGAGGGGACAATTATTGTCGATGATTCCAACCCGCTTGAACTCTCTTCATTCCTGAAAGAGAAGGATGTCGATATCTTTGTAGGCGGAGTCAAGGAGAGACCTATTGCCTATAAACTCGGAGTTGCTTTTTGCGATCACAATCATGAACGTAAAGAGATTTTGGCAGGATTTCAGGGGATGCTCAATTTTGCCAAAGAAGTTTACATTTCTGTGATGAGTCCTGTCTGGAAATTTGTGCCACGAAGAACAAAAAATAGTTCTGAAAACAGACTTGAGGAGAGTTTGAACAAAGGAGAAGAGTCATGAGCAAAATGCCGCCATCATACACATCTACAACCAACGCATGTAAATTGTGCAAACCGCTTGGAGCAAGTCTTGCCTTTCGCGGAATTGAAGGCACTGTCCCATTTCTTCATGGCTCTCAGGGGTGTGCAACATATATGCGGCGATATATAATAAGCCATTTTAATGAACCTATTGATATTGCATCTTCCTCACTTGGTGAAAAACATGCTGTTTACGGAGGTGCTGCCAATCTCAAACTTGGTCTTAATAATGTTACTAAAAAATATGCACCAAAGCTGATAGGAGTTGCCACTACCTGTCTTACCGAGACTATTGGTGACGATGTAAAGAGAATCATCAGAGAATATGAGGCTGAGTTTCATGAAGATGAGCATCCTCGTATTATCTCGGTCTCTACTCCAAGTTACTCAGGCACTCATATGGAGGGTTTTCATGCTGCACTTAAAGCAGTAGTTGAACAGCTAACTGAGCCTGTTGTTTTGCGTAATGAG
>JADGBP010000489.1 GCA_015231395.1 Desulfamplus sp.
GTGGAGATTAGAGGCTTGTGCTCTTTTTATGTGAAAGAGTATCAATCATACATTGGCAGGAATCCTAAGACAAAGGTGCAGGTTCAGATACCAGCTAAAAGATTGCCGTTCTTTAAGTGCGGTAAGGAGTTGAAGGAGCGGGTTGATATAAAATTGAGTAAAGATCAATAAGGAAACAGAATCATGGTAGAAGTTATTAAGAGACGGAAACAAATAGAAGCAGAGCCTGTTATTGAGATTAAAGGTCAACCTAAAGAAGATGTTGCGGTGAAGCCACCTGTTAAACAGGAGGTTGAGACTAAGCCTAAGCAGGAAGTCAAACCACCTGCCGAGCCTAAACAACCAAAACCGCAACAACCACAACAAGTCAAACAGCAGACCGTCAAAAAATCCTTTTTCCAAAATTTTGTCACAGGTGAAAGAAATGAACAACAGGGTGAAAGACTTGTGTTTAGAATGAGATCGGGAGAGATAGTAGAGGGTATAATAGCAGATGAAAAGTCAGGTTTTGTCAAACTTACTGATGCTGTAATTACTGACAAAGAATTAGGAACAATATCTAAAGTTAGATGGATTCGTATGGAGAGAACACAAATAGCTCATTTCAGCCCTTTACCAACAGAGATTGAGTTAATTGAAGAGCAATTACCTTGAAATATAACAATACTTGTGTAATATATATTGTACGTTATAAAGTATAAAACTTAAATGAGGTGCAATATGCAAAGACTAAAAATAGATCAAGACATTAGACCCTTATCAGCATTTAGAACTGGAATTACATCTTTTATAAAACAAGTAAATAACACCAAGCGACCAATGGTAATTACTCAGCATGGTAAAGGTGTTGCCGTTCTTTTAGATGTGTATGAATATGAAGCCATGCAAGACAAGATAGAACTTTTGATGGATGTTCAGACATCTATTAATCAATTGGAACGTGGAGAAGGAATAAGCCATCAAGATGCCAAAGTAAAACTATAGTTTTCCAGATAATTAAATTGGCAAGAGTACTGTAGGGGCAACCCTTTGTGGTTGCCCCTCAAAATTGAGAATGCCAAAATATTTTTCTGGAAGTCTATATTAAATCGAGTTCAGCAATGAAAATAGTATGGTCTCCACTTGCTATAGAAAAAGTTGAAGAAATATCTGATTACATAGCCAAGGATAAACCTTCTGCAGCGGAAGAGTGGCTTAATACCTTATTTGCTAAAGTTGAACGCTTAGAAACCTCTCCTAAAAGAGGAAGAATGGTACCAGAAATTAATAGTGAATCATTTAGAGAGCTTATTTATGGTAACTACAGAATTATTTATCGTATAGCGAAAGATCAACTTGCGGTTCTTACCATACATCATGGCAAACAGTTATTGATTCCAGATACTTTAGACTAACCTATTTCATTCATCAGCATCCGGCAGACCTCTTTATCCTCAATCCCAAGATAACGCATGGTAATAGCAGGTGAAGAGTGGTTATACCGTTTGCAGATAAGTTCAAAACTTGCCCCATGATTAGCTCGCTGGTGGTAGCCCCAAGTCTTTCGTAAAGTATGTGCCCCATACTGACCTTCTAAGTTAATGGATGCAGTCCAAGACTTAATCATCTTACCTACAGTGTGGCTTGATATGTGGCTGTTGGTCTTTCTGGACTTGAATAGATAATCATCTGGATCAGGCTCAACTTTTTCTACATAACTTTGTAAAGCCTTATGCACTAATTTATTTATGACCAGCATATTTTCCTTACCGGTCTTGGTCTCTATTATTTTCATTGCATCACCGACTTTAAGACCCTGCACTTGACTAAATTTTATCCTGACCAGATCAGAGGCACGAAGTCCGTTGTTAATACCCATGATCCACAGAAGGTAATTCCGTGGGTTGGACTCAAGAAGTTTGGAGATGGCTTTAACGGACTCCTTACAGTCTTTAAAAAAAATGGACATTCAATAGATGATGGTCTTGTAAAAACTCAAAATCCCCAAAGTTGGTTCAAATGCCATAATTAATCTTCTTCATAAGTTGTAAGCTTTTTATAACAAAAAGAGGGTTCAAAAAAGGCAAAAAGCTCTTTGAAAATCCAAGTATGGAGATAATCCCTTCAATCATTAGAGATGATGCAAAGGACAGCATCAAAGATCTCAAAATTATTATGACAGGAATTTTTCTAAATAATATTGTCATTAATTGTTATGC
>JADGBP010000048.1:0-296 GCA_015231395.1 Desulfamplus sp.
CTATTATTCTTGAAAATACAGAGATCCCACCTTTTTCCTTGGTTGCAGGGATTCCGGGAAAGATTAAAAAGCAATTTGATGAAACTGTGCTGGAACTTATAAAACTGCCGGCAGATGTCTACTCCCAGAGAGCTGTTGATTATTGTTCCAGTAAGTTGCAGCAAATTGGATAGATATCTCTCTAAAATGAGCATAAGCGGATTTGCTGCAATTATTGTTTGATTGAAATTCCGGCTACCCACTTAAGGCGGGACACTTTTGATGCCATGACGCGGGCATGACGCAAAAATGACGCA
>JADGBP010000048.1:312-3214 GCA_015231395.1 Desulfamplus sp.
ACTTAATCTATTGATTAAATAGGATATATTTTTGTCATACCTTTAAGATTAATAGAATAATATGTGAGTTTCATTTTTGACTATCCCGCCTTAAGTGGGTACCCGAAATTCCTGAATAATAAAATAGATAGGGGAGCATATGGATGGGAACATATGGAAATAATAAGTAGTATCCGGACAGAAACAGACTCTGAAAATATCCAGATTTTATACTTTCCGCTTAGTAGATTAAGCAAACATGAAAGTATATTTGAAGATGTTGAAAACGGAATTCTGACGGAAAAATATAAACCTATTTTTACCCCCATTCTCGGTAAACAGCTTGCCCTCAATACCTACTATGCAAATGATCTTATTGCCTCTGCCAATACACCTGTAACCATAAATCTTCTTAGAGTTTTTGATGCGTTTAAAATTAATTTCAAGGTAAATAATCATTATATTACAGATGAGGAAAAGGATTCTGCCTTTGATGCAGCCATCAGTCAGATTATAAAAAGTTTTAAAACATTATTTTGGAGAGTTCTGTTAAAATATATAATTACATTGCGGCATAAAATCATGTTCATTTCGCCAAAAACCCCATCACTAACCAGATTATGATTTGCAAAGACAATATTTTTTTTAAGGGAATTGTCAAAAATTACAGAGTTATAATCAGCATGATAGTAACTGGCAAAAGACTCTTTGCCCCCTGCTTTCTGATAATTGCTTGTATTCAACTGCATGTCTTTTTCAGGATATATCCCGTTTCGGGCGGTTTCGAGAACATTATCGTTGAAATCAGTCGCGTAAATAATACAGTTGTCGTAGATTCCTTCCTCACGGAGCAGAATAGCCAAAGAGTAAACCTCTTCTCCTGTTGAAACTCCTGCTGACCAGATTTTTATAAAAGGATAGGTTTTTAAATAAGGAACAACTTGTTGACGTATAGATAAGAAAAAGTGAGGATCTCTAAACATTTCAGTTACATTGACCGAAATATTTTTCAAAAAAAGTCTGAAAAAATTTTTATCCTGAATAAGCATGGGAATCATGTCGGAAAATCTTTTCATACTGCTCTCTTCCAGAGTTTTTTTCAGTCGTCTTTTCATGGAAGCATAGGCATAGTTAGTAAAATCATAGCCATATCTCAACCGGACAGCCTCCAGAACCAGTTTTATTTCAATATCTTCATAATCAATAATGGTCTCTTCTGGGTCTTCTATATCATCATTAGTATCTTGTGAATTTACCATGTCATCGTCGGTATCTTGTGAGTTTTTCATATCATTGTCGGTATCTTGTGAATCTCCCATTTCATTGCCTGTATTTTGTGGATTTCCCATATCATTGTCGGTATCTTGTGAATCTCCCATTTCATTGCCTGTATTTTGTGGATTTCCCATATCATTGTCGATATCTTGTTATTCATCCATAATTATTTAATATTTCGCTTATTTATAGAGCCAGACCCTTAACAAGGAGAGAAGTTTTGTTGTGTCAAGAGGTTTTGACAGGTAATCATTTGCACCGCAACGGATACACTCGTCTCTATCTGAAGACATGGCTTTTGCAGTAAGGGCAAGAATGGGAATAGTCTGGAACTCCTTGTTTTTTCTTATGTGTTGCATTGCTTCATAACCATCCATTACCGGCATCATGATATCCATAAGAATAATATCAGGGCGTTCTCCATCCTCAAGATGCTTTAACGCCTTTTCACCATTATTTGCAATGCTTACCTCCATACCTTTTGATTTTAAAAATTTGTTAAGAGCAAAAGCATTGCGCATGTCATCATCTACTACAAGCACCTTTTTCCCTTTCAGCGGAGTCTGCTGATCCCGCAATTTTTTAATCATTTTCTTTTGATTTTCAGGCATTTCACTTTCAACTCTGTGGAGAAAAAGGGCTGTTTCATCAATGAGCCGCTCCATGGAAACAGCATTTTTCAAAACAATGCTGGCAGAGTATTGTTCAAGTTTTTGGGTCTCTTCTGCGGTCAAGTCTCTTCCGGTAAATACAATAATCGGCAACATTTCAATCTGAGGGTCACTGTTTATTTTATCCATCAACTCAAAACCCGAAATATCAGGCAACCCGAGATCAAGAATCATACAGTCAAAATGCATCTTTTTGAGTAAAGAAATTGCTTCCTCTCCAGTTACAGCCGCAGTTACCTTGATATCGTTAGTGCCCATAAGCTTGAGGATACTCATTTGCAATTCATTGTTGTCCTCAACTACCAGCAGGTTTTTTACATCATTGAAAAGCACTGTTTCAATTTTGTTAAGTGCTTTGTTCAGATCATCGCTTGATACCGGTTTGAGTAAATAGCCCACAGCCCCTTTTTCAAGCCCCTTGCGGCTATAGTCATGCCCTGACATGATATGAACCGGAATGTGACGGGTATCAGGGTTGGTTTTAAGTTCATTCATAACAGCCCAGCCATCAATTCCTGGAAGGGTAATATCAAGAATAATTGCTGCTGGTTTATGGTCAATAACATATTGTATGCCAATTTCTCCAGTTGCGGCAATCACAGAGTTGTATCCATGTTTATTAAAAAATTTAGATAGAATTTTTGCAAATTCAGGATCATCTTCTATGATAAGCATGGTTTTAGCGTTTTCACCTGATACTTCAGGGGCAGGAAAAAAAGAGACTTGAGAAGATGATGAAACTGGAGAATTTGATGATGACTGAGGCGATGACGAAGCCTGAGAAGTTGATGAAGTCTGGGAAGTTGACGAAGTTTGGGAGGTTGACGAAGTTTGGGAGGTTGATGAAGCTTGAGAAGTTAACGAAGTCTGGGAAGTTGATGAACCAGAAGAATATGAAGAAACCTGAGAAGTTGATGGAATCGGTTTTTTTTCCAGACTGTTTTCAGAATAAAGAGCGTGAGATGGAGATAATGTGC
>JADGBP010000048.1:3307-5837 GCA_015231395.1 Desulfamplus sp.
TCAACAGGCTGGGACGTATTTTTTTGCTCATCAGGAATGATATGCTCAGGTATATATAATGTAAAAGTTGAGCCTTTGCCAAATTCACTCTGCAGTCCTATTGTTCCACCCAGAAGATGGGCAAGCTCTTTTGATATTGACAGCCCAAGACCTGTGCCGTCATGTCTTCTACGAATAGATCCATCTACTTGCTTGAATGCTTCAAAAACAGCATCAAGTTTATCTGCAGGAATACCGGAACCTGTATCATTTACAGATATGGCAATGGCATTTTCATAGCTCAGGATTGTATTGTGCCTCTCTGAATTGCCGGAAGACGGAGCTTCAATCTGCATATCAGGATCCGGACGTTTAAAGATCAATGTAATTGCACCGGTTTCTGTAAATTTAATGGCATTTCCAATAAGATTTCTAATAATCTGTTCCATTCTGTGCATATCTGTTGTTATCATTTCAGGCAGATTATTATCCATGACCACTTTGAATTCAAGCCCTTTAGCTTTTGCCATATGCAAAAATTCAGTTTTAAAATGCGATCCGATCTCCTTAATTGAGAATTTTGAAATATTAAGTTCAACCTTTTTGGCCTCAATTTTGGAACGGTCAAGTATATTGTTAATAAGGTGGAGAAGATTCTGACCACTCCGGTATATGGAAGCTGCAGATTCAATCTGGTCTGGATTCAGGTTTTCTTCTTCATTTTCTGCAAGCATGTTGGCAAGTATCAGCAAGCTGTTAAGCGGAGTCCTGAGTTCATGTGACATATTGGCAAGAAACTCTGACTTGTATTGGGTTTCAATCCTTAGCTGGGCTGCTTTTTCCTCAATTTCTATCTGCTTTGCCTGTAGATTTATATTGCTTTTTTCAATTTCCTGTTTTTGAGCCCTAAGTATCTGACTTTTTTCTTCCAGCTCCTCATTATTGGCTTGTAACTCCTCCTGCTGTTCCTGCAGCTTCTGTTCCGATGCCTTTAATATACGTGTCTGCCCTTCCAGCTCTTCGTTGGTAGCTCTTAACTCTTCCTGTTGAGCTTTGAGTTCTTCTGCCTGCTCCCGTGTCTGAGTCAGAAGTATAGATAGTTTCTGATTAAAAATTGCAGCATTTATAGATACCGCAAGCACTTCGGCAACAATATCAAGAAATTGAATCTGAAGGGGAGAAAAAGCTTCTACAGCTCCAAGCTCTATAACCCCTTTGACCTCATCTTCATAGATTATCGGCAAAACGATAATATTGCGAGGAGTAACATTGCCAAGTGAGGATTCGATTTTAATATAATTATCAGGAATTTCCGTAAAAATGATTGATTTTTTTTCCAGAGCTGACTGTCCTGTCAGCCCCTCTCCGTGTTTAAAACGATTGGCAAGTCCCTTTCTTGTTCTGAAAGCATATGATGCAAGCATCTTGAAGTCATTTCGAGCTTCATCTTTTACAAAAAATGTTCCCACCTGTGCTTTGACATAGGCGGCAATAAACTCAATGGCTTTTTGTGCAAGTTTAATTATATCCTGTTCCCTTCCTATGATACTGCTCAATTCCGCCTGACCGTGTTTCAACCAGTTCTGATTATATTTTGCAATATCTGCCTCTTCAAGAGTATGCATAACCTTGTTCAATGAAATAGCAAAGTCATCTTTGTCTGACTCTAATTGTACGCGCAGAGAGTAATCAGCACTGTCTATTGCCTGCTGAAGATTGGAAAAAAGAGAGTGGAATCGCTGAAGATTTTTTTGAAGGGTTTCATACAAGTCGCTCCGCTCCATCTCCTTTTCCCGTATCTGTTCAATCATGTTGATAAAACCGTTAAACAAAATACCCACTTCATCAATGCGGGTTGTTTTTTTCATTTTTATGGAAAAATCATTATCATCTGCAATCTTTTGAGACAGCGTAGCAAGCTCAAGTATAGGCTTGTTGATTACAGTCAACCCAACCATTACAACAGTGATAATAAGTACCGCAATGATTATGAATGAGATAATCATTCTGTTTTTTGACATATCAATGGCATCACGAATAAACTCTTCTGTATAGAAAATCTCGAATTTTCCGACAGGTGCATCTTTAAGTATGATATTGCCTGAAATTTTTCTGATTTGCGTGGTATCTGACGGAATTACATATGGTTCTTTGAGGGTATCTATTTCAAAATCTGTCGATGTGCCTGACAATATATCCTGAGCCAATATCTCCTGGGACACTTTATCTTTATCTTGATTTTTATTTTTATTTTGATCTTTCGAGGATGTGTCTAAAGAGGAGGTATCCTCTGGCAAACTCTCTTTAGACGAGACTCCTGTGGATGAAGTATCTTCAGATATCTTTTTAGCCGGTTCACCTTTGGATGACATATCTTCTTTGGATGACATATCTTCGGATTTTTGTTCATTAGGTAACAAGTTGTCTGATGGCTTTAATATTTTTTTCACATTACAGACTAAAAAACTCTCCATTTCAAATATATTGACAGCTATAATAAATTTATTTCTTAATAAGACTTCACTCAGACGACTGATTTCCATCTCATTGT
>JADGBP010000048.1:5934-10295 GCA_015231395.1 Desulfamplus sp.
TTATCTGATGGCTTTAATATTTTTTTCACATTACAGACTAAAAAACTCTCCATTTCAAATATATTGACAGCTATAATAAATTTATTTCTTAATAAGACTTCACTCAGACGACTGATTTCCATCTCATTGTAATCCCAGAGGGGCTGTCCATATACCAGTTCTGAAAAGTGAATGGCATTGGCCAAAGAAATATTGAGGTATTCCGTTAAATTTTTTTTATTTATATGATTAAAATAAAATGTGGATATTATACTAACGATAGTCACCACAACAACAATCAGAACAGCAAGTTTTGAGGCTATTTTTTTTCGTATCTGATAAAACATGAAATTTTATTCCTGTTCCCGCGAAGATTTATGGCTGTTATTTTAGGAGTATTATTAACGTTTTTTGGAATCCTTCATATCAATCCAAAAGTAGTTTACACTTTTTTTGAGTCGATTCTCGAAAATGGGGCGTTTGCTTAAGAAAGTGTCAACTGAAAAATGAAGGAAGCCCGTTTTTTTTGAGTATTATGTCTGTTTTTTACGATATTTATTGACAACCTTTTTGAATATCTTAAATCTCGAAATCTCATGACATTATTATCAGGAATTCCATGACATTATTATCACATTAGACATATAGACTTATTAAAGCAAACATCTTTTAAACCATTGAAATTACCTTGAAAGCCACTATACTTTCATAGATTTTTTTTAGTCAAGAACTTTATTCTGCAATATTGCACATTAACATTGATTGTGAAGCTTGGGTTCATACCCCGCCCCTTGCGGCGGGGAGCTTCATTGAACACAAATATTTATTAAAAACATTTATTAAAAATTGAAAACCACGTCCTGTGGGCGTGGTCATTGTCCAAAGGCTATGCCTGCAGGTCATATTCAAAACTATACGGAGTGACAAGATATGTTATTAAAAAACAGCGGTTGCCACGCTCTTCTTACAATGGCTGTCAAGGAAGCAAACCATCCTGAAGAGCCTAACGGAAGTCTGTTTCAACCTACAAGCGTGATGGCTCTCTTTTCCGCTGAAGAACAAGAGATAAAGCTGATTTTGATACAAAAAGCTGATATCAAAGGTTATCCATGGAGAAATCAGATGGCATTTCCAGGGGGCAACTGTGATCCGGAAGATCCAACCCGAGAGGCAACAGCTCTTAGAGAACTTGAAGAAGAGATGGCTATTCCCTCAGAAGATGTGGACATGATAGGTTCTATTGGCCACTTTCAGACTATTAATAATAAGGATATCGAAGCATTTCTTGGAATATGGAAGAAAATGGGAGATATTCGTTTTGACACGTCGGAGATTTCAAAAGTTTTCAAAATACCATTAATACATCTTATCAAAACGCATCAGGAGAAAAATTTTACCGGAAGATTACCCGGACTTTATGAGCTTACCTACCCATATGAAGATGTGGTCATATGGGGAGTAACAGCTAAAATCATTCATCATCTCATGGAGATTCTTATACCTCGCGTCATCTCTTCCTGTTACAAATAGACACTTGAACCCAAGTTGACGATTAGCCTTTTACATTACGCAGAATCATTCGGAGTATGGCACTGATGATGATTATCAAAACCAGACTTGTCAGAACAAAAGGGAACCAAATATACTGATTTAATTCAGGAGTTGAAATGGCAATTTCAAGACCTATCAAGGTAAAAATCAATACAGATATTGACCATAAAATAAGTATCCAGCAGGCAACATCTGAATCATACCACGGAGTGATAATTCTTCTGTAAAAAGGGCTCTTATCGAGTTCCATAATTCTCTGTAATTTCCTTTGTTTTCACGTTTTTCATTAATTCTGTTCCACGCTTTTTGACTGTCCAAACACAATATATCGATTTTTTAGCTTGACAATCAACTACATATTGATTAATCTCACTATTAATCGCCATTATTGAGAAAACCGGTTGACTCACCTTGAAAATGGTTAATAATCAAAAAATCAGAATCATAACAAGTCTGAAAATGACAAAAAATCAAACTCATAATAAAGTCTGAGAATGATAAAAAATTAAAATCATAATAAAGGTCTGAAAATGATAAAAATCAGACCCATAAATATTCTAATACGGCATCTATTTCAAGGGGAATATGAATGTTTGAAAAGATAAAAAAACGGGATGGAAGAGTATCTCAATTTGACTCATCCAAAATTACTGATGCCATAGCAAAGGCAGGTCAGGCAACTGGAGAATTTGATGAACGGGAAGCAAAAAAACTGACTCTTAAAGTTCTGACTCTTGCCAGAGATCTCAGGCTCGGAATTTGCCCTGATGTGGAGGAGATACAAGATATTGTTGAGCGTGTCCTCCTTGACTCTCCCTTTTACAAAACCGCCAAATCATATATCATTTACCGTGAGCAGCACAACCAGATAAGAAAAATAACTATCCGTGAGCATGTGGAGCTAATGGACAGCTATATCCGAAAAATGGACTGGAAAGTAAAAGAAAACAGCAATATGAGTTACTCTCTTCAGGGACTCAATAACTACATCTCATCGGATATAACCGCCGAATACTGGCTTAACTGCATCTATCCTCCAGAGGTTAGAAACTCTCATAACAGAGGAGATCTGCATATCCACGATTTAAGTCTTCTGTCTGTATATTGTGTTGGATGGGATCTTCAGGATCTTCTGATGGAAGGGTTCAAAGGCGTTGCCGGCAAGGTGGAAAGCTCTCCTCCCCGCCATTTCAGAACAGCTTTGGGACAGATGGTAAACTTTTTTTATACTCTCCAGGGTGAGGCAGCCGGTGCTCAGGCAATGTCAAACTTTGATACTCTTCTTGCTCCATTTATCCGAAAAGACGGGCTTGGATACAAAGAAGTCAAGCAGGCACTTCAGGAATTTGTATTTAATATAAATATCCCGACCAGAGTGGGTTTTCAGACCCCTTTTACAAATATCACCATGGATCTTAATGTCCCGTCCATTCTCAAAGATTCCCCTGTTATTTTAGGTGGAAAATACTGTGAAGAGACATATGGCGAATTCCAAAATGAGATGGATACCATCAACCGTGCATTTGCAGAAGTTATGATGGAAGGCGATGCCAAAGGCAGAGTGTTTACATTTCCAATTCCCACATATAACATTACAGAAGATTTTAACTGGGATAATCCTAACCTTGAGAGCATCTGGAAAATGACCGGAAAATATGGCATTCCCTATTTTTCCAATTTTATTAATTCTGGTATGTCTCCAGATGATGCCCGCTCCATGTGTTGCCGACTCCGTCTGGACAACAGGGAACTTCAAAAACGCGGAGGGGGACTCTTTGGTGCCAATCCCCTTACAGGCTCTATTGGTGTTGTAACTGTCAATCTGCCTCGTATCGGATATCTTGCCGACAATGAGCAAGATTTCATGAAACGTTTAGATGACTTGATCCGTATTGCGGCTGATTCTCTTGTCATAAAAAGAAAGGTTCTGGAAAAATTTACTACTGGAAATCTCTATCCCTACTCAAAGTTCTACCTCAGAAAAATCAAGGAAAATTCTGATTGTTACTGGAAAAATCATTTCTCAACTATTGGTATCCTTGGCATGCACGAAGCATGTATCAATTTTATAGGAGAGGGGATCGCCTCGGAAAAGGGTTTGGCGTTTGCTGTGAGAGTCATGGATCATATTCGAGTTCATATGGAAAAAATTCAGGAACAGACCGGCGAGATCTTCAATCTTGAAGCCACTCCTGGAGAAGGTACAACATATCGATTTGCCATGATGGACAAACAAAGATACCCGGATATAATTTGTGCCAATGAAATCGAATACAAAGAGGGTAAAGATCCGTTTTACACCAATTCAACTCACCTGCCGGTTAATTATACTGATGACCTGTTTGAGGCACTGGAACTTCAGGATCAGCTCCAGACAAGATATACCGGAGGAACGGTTCTCCATCTATTCCTTGGCGAACAGGTGTGTGATCCCGAAGTTGTCAAAACCATGGTGAAAAAAGTGGCAATGAACTACCGCCTGCCTTATTTTACCATTACACCGACATTCAGTATCTGCCCTTCACATGGATATATTGCCGGAGAAACACCAATATGCCCGCAATGTAGTGAAGAGACAGAAGTTTATTCAAGAGTTGTAGGTTATCTGCGACCGGTAAAACAGTGGAATACCGGCAAACAGACAGAGTTCTGTATGCGTAAAACCTTCAAAGTCGCATCTTGAATTAATGCGTCTAAGACTCGGGGGATTCCAGAAGAACACATTGATTGATTTTCCAGGGGTTGTGGCATCACTTGTATTTACACAAGGATGTAATTTCAGGTGCCCTTATTGCCACAACCCTGAGCTTATCCCCTTAAACAATCTTGAG
>JADGBP010000490.1 GCA_015231395.1 Desulfamplus sp.
GGTCATCTCAAGTTTTAAGTTTGAACATTGGCAGTATAGATTTGACAACTTTTTAAAAGTTGTCAAATCTTTTAAATATCAGTTTCTTTAATTTTTTATGATTTTAACCTGATTATAAATCTCCACAAGGGAGGGCTTTCAGAGTCTGAACATCGTTGCTAAATGATTTTCTCTCATCTTCTGGCATTGGAATTAACCCTTTTTCGCTAAGATATCCATCTTCTCCCCATGCCTTTTCACTTGAAAACTCTTTAAGGTATTCCTTCATACCGGGAATTACATCAACATGAGCCTTTTTAACATAAAGATAGAGTGGGCGAGATACAGTATATTTGCCATCTGCTATTGCTTCAAAAGTTGGGGCTATGCCTTCAACAGAAGTTCCTTGAATCTTGTCAGCATTTTGGTCAAGAAAACTAAATCCAAAGATACCAAACGCATTTGAATTTGCATCAAGTTTTTGAACAATCAGATTATCATTTTCACCAGCTTCAACATATGCTCCATCTTCTCTTATTGTATGGCAGATAGATTTGAATTTATCTTTATCAGCCTTTTCAAGAGCCTTTATCCAAGCAAATTCAGAACCGCCTACTTCCATAACAAGCTCAAGAAAGGCATCTCTTGTTCCTGATGTTGGTGGTGGTCCCAACACTTCAATTTTGTTAGCTGGAAGAGATGGATTAATATCTTTCCAAGTTTTATATGGGTTAGGGACAAGGGATTCTGCTCCACTTGGCTCTGGAACATTGGCAGCAAGAGCCAGAAATAGATCTTTTCTTGTAATATTCATAGCAGCGCTTTTCTTTGAAGCCCCAAGAACAATACCATCATAACCAACTTTAAATTCAATAATCTCTTTTACTCCATTTTTATCGCACGTTTCGCACTCTGATTTTTTTATTCTTCTTGAGGCATTTGCAATGTCAGGATGCTGAACTCCAACGCCTGAGCAAAAGAGCTTCATTCCGCCGCCTGTGCCTGTGGATTCAATCTTTGGAGTTTTAAATCCTGATGTTTTACCAAATTGTTCTGCTACAACTGTTGCAAAAGGGTAAACCGTTGAAGAGCCGACAACGGTGATATAATCCCTTGCTATTGCATTGCTGTTAAACGTTGCTGCACCAATCGTTAGTGCTGCTGCAACTCCTAAGCCTGCGAAAAATGTTTTACCTTTCATGTAATGTTTTCTCCTCTGTTTGTTTTTTTAATGTTTAATTACTATTTATTTCAGCTATAGAGACCACGGCTATAAGTCTCTATTTTTCTACCATCTTTTTTCAAATTTCTTCCTCAATATTACTGCTAAAGCATTCATGGCTATCAAAAATGTGAGAAGCACCATAATTGCCGCTGAAGTCTTTTCTAAAAAACCTCTTTCAGGGCTGTCTGCCCATAAAAATATCTGGACAGGCAGAGCTGTTGAAGGGTCTGTAAATCCTGACGGAACATCAACAATAAATGCAACCATTCCAATCATAAGAAGTGGGGCTGTTTCACCAAGTGCACGAGCCATACCAATAATTGCACCGGTCAGCATTCCGGGAAGAGCAAGAGGTAAAACATGATGAAAAACCATCTGCATTTGAGATGCTCCAACACCAAGTGCTGCTTCTCTTATTGAAGGGGGAACAGATTTTAGGGCTGCCCTGCTTGCAATAATGATAACTGGCAAAGTCATCAAAGTCATTACAAGTCCACCAACAAGCGGGGCAGAGCGTGGCATTCCAAAAAAATTTAGGAAAACTGCAAGTCCAAGAAGACCAAAAACAATAGAGGGAACTGCTGCAAGGTTGTTGATATTTACCTCAATAATGTCTGTCCATATGTTTTTACGTGCAAACTCTTCAAGATATATTGCTGCTGCAACTCCAATTGGAAAAGAGAGCAATAAAGTTACAACCATCGTGAAAAATGAGCCTGAAACAGCACCAAATATTCCAGCAAGTTCTGCTTCTCGAGAGTCTCCGGCAGTAAAAAATATTGTATTAAAACGTTTTTTTATATTTCCGTCTCTTTCCAATTTTTCAATCCATTCAATCTGCTTATCATTGAGTCTGCGTTCACTCTCTTGAACTTCTCTTTCCATGTGTCCTTTATTAACAAGTGCAATTTCTTGCGATATTTGCATTGCAACCTGCGAACTTTGGGCAACATTTCCATTAGCTTCAACTACAGTCATAGAAAGATTTTCAAT
>JADGBP010000491.1 GCA_015231395.1 Desulfamplus sp.
ATTAAAATACTCAAAACCTTTTTTAGCATAATATTCATTTGCTAATTCTACACATTTTTCTTCTTCATCAAAGTTTGATGGTCTCGTAAAAAGTCCTAAATTGACATTTTTGAAAGTCATAACTATCTGATTTTGTTTATGACGCATTTGAAGAAATCGACTTTTTACGAGACCATCAAATTTGAGGGGAAGAATTTTTTAGGAAGCCAGAACATCTGGTTTCAACACTATTTCTCATGACACGTTGAAAACTACAGATGCAGATCATGGCAGGGCAATAGCATGAAATTTTATATTCCCATAAGTTGATAAAAGTATTTATCATCCCATCCCGCTGTTTTACGCCTGCCTTTAACACTGCCCCTTTGTTGTCTTATCAGACTTGATGCCCCTGTGAAAAAGTCAAAATCAACGGATGGATATAAAAGAACTGCTTTGAGTGGTTCAATATTTCAATACAATATTTCAAGCCTCCGGCTTTGCCGAAGGTCTTTGACTTTAACAAAAATTGGAGATATTTATGCGAAAAAGTATATTTATGCGAAAAAATAAATTTATAGCACTTTGTTTAGCTTGCTTATCTGTTTTTATTATAGCAAAAAATTCATGGGCAAAAGATACAGTTATGTGGGGACATAACTGCATTCCACCTTTATATGTTTGTGACGGTGATGGTGATAAAGTAACTGGAGTCGCTGCTGATATTGAAAATATCATTTTTGAAAATCTTAAAGAGTATGAGCATCAAAGGTTAAGTAGCAATGTTGAGAGGCTTATAGATAACCTAAAAACTCAGGATATGTTCTTTTGTAATGTAGCTATGGCTAAAAATCCTGAACGAGAAAAGTTTGCTTATTTTTCTATTCCAGCGGCTATTGTTCCGCCAATCCATATTTTTATCAGAAAAGATGACCACGCTATTTTCGGAGGTGCAGATATTGTATCATTAGAGAATAGCTTGAAAAATACAAAATTAAAATTTGGATACCCTGCCTCTCGTAGCTTTGGTAAAGAGATTGATGCCATAATAAAGACTTATGTAAACGAACCTAATGTGTCTGCATCTTACTCATCTGCAGCAGCAGATCAGCCGATGAATCTGCTAATAAACAAACGTATTGACTACACAATTGGCGGATATTTTGCACTAAAAATTGCTGCAAAAAAGCAGGGGATAGAAGATAAAATCCTACCGCTTAAAGTAAGTGAAAATCAGGACTATTTAGTTCTTTATGTTGTAGCTCCAAAAAATGATTGGGGTAAAACTATAATCGATAAGATAAATACCATCTTAAAAAAAGAGATTCCTACCCAACAATATTTTGATCTCTTCAAACCTTTTTACGATGATAAGACAAAAGATGATTTCAAAAAACAATATGACGAGTTGTTGATTAAACCAACCTCAAAATAGAGCTGACTACTAAATAATTTTTTTTAAAATAGAGACCCAAATGAAACCCATTTTTAAACACTCCCTCTCTCAAAAACTTATAATAAGCCTTACTTTTATGATTTTGGCTGTATCCACAATCTCCATTTTTTCTCTCTATATTTTAAAAACTCGCGACTCAATAGACCAATTGGATAAAAGTGCTTCAGAATACTTACAATATCTGACCGATGCTTTAATAGAACCATTTTGGCAGATGAATGAAGAAGCTATCAAAGGTATAGGCAGTGCTTTTGCCAAAAATAAATTAATAGTTAAACTCACTATTAATGATCGCGATGGCAAGAATATTCTAAGTATAGATAAAAAAGATAAATTTGAAAGCATAGAAAAGTCAGGTGAGATTAGGAATCAAAATATACTTCTTGGTAGTGTCTCTATAAGTTTTACCACAGAGCTTTACAAGGAACAAAATTATCAATTTTTGCAGTATTGCCTTATGACACTCATAATTGTCCTGATTACGCTTATTTCTGCGACAGGATTTTTGTTAAAACGTCTTTTTAAGAAACCACTTGCCAACCTTAGTGCTATAGTAAATTCTTACACATTGGGTAACTATAGTTTTTCTATTGATTACGTCCCTTTTATTGAATTTGAACCATTTATAAATGTGCTAAAAGATATGGGGGAGAAGATAACAGCCCATATAGAGGCATTGAAAATGGCAGAGGAGAAATATCGTGGAATTTTCAATAACTCTCTGGAGGGGATATTCCAAACAACCCCTGCTGGAAA
>JADGBP010000492.1 GCA_015231395.1 Desulfamplus sp.
TATCATGCCGAAAAGGTAAGGCGGCAACTGATCCATTCTGCTTGCAAAACGGATGATATTTTCGCTACTCATAGCTTCTCCCTCAGAACTCATAACTTCTCCTCTGATTTTTTAAGTATCAACTGGCAAATAAAAGATGCCAATATTTTCTGTTTGATTTGCTGTTATAATTGAGGAAACAATAAAACTCAAGGTAAGCGTTCATGCCCTCTTCCCATTTTTTTATTTTTTATGGTTATTTTTTAAAGTTGTTTTCCAAAAATAATACAAAAATCTCATAATATTACCACCTATTATTTCTTGACCTTGATTTGTTTTTAGTTATATAGATATTTACCTTGAAAACACATTTTGGTTTTCATGATAGGGGGTGGCAAAAAACTCTGCCATGATCGTTTACTTAAATTAGACACAGACTGAGTCTTTAACAGAAACAAGGTGTCGAATTTGACTATCTTAAACAAACAACATTCAATCTGGAGGAAAAAAATGAAAAAAACGCGTTCGTTATTTGTTGCACTTATCCTTTTTCTTGTGACTGTCTGCCATGCCAATTCAATGGAGTTTAAAAACATTGTTGTGTTTGGAGACAGCTTAAGTGATAGTGGAAATTTTTTTAAAGTTAGTGATGGTGCATATCCACCTGGTGCATGTTATGAGGGACGGTATTCTGATGGTCCAGTCTGGTTTGAATATCTTGCAAAAGATATTGGTGTTACTGGTCTTGCCTTGAATTATGCATATATAGGGGCACAGACAGGAAACATAAATTTTGATGATAAAAGGTTGGATGAGTCAATGCGTCCATTTCCTGGTTTTTTGGATGAAATAAAAGGATACTTAGATTTAGCTGCCATAGCCCAAAAATATCCCGTTACATTTGCAATGCCTGAAGACACACTATTTCTTATCTGGATAGGGGGCAACGATTTCTGGGGAATCACCGGTCCAGAGGATGCGGAGGCAAGAATTAAAACCGCAGCTTTAAATATACAGACTGGACTTTCTCAACTAATCAGTGCAGGAGCATCAAAATTTTTCGTTATGAATCTTCCAGATCTTGGAAAAACCCCGGATTTCAACACAGATGCAATGACCTCAGCCATGGCAAGCCAGCTTGCAGCAGGATATAACCAGGCTCTTGAACAGGTACTTTCTGGAATGGAGTCTGCTTATACCAATATTACTATTACAAGGTTTGATTCGATTGCCATGCTTGACGATTTTATTACGAATGCCGAAGCGTTTGGATTTACAAATACAAGCGTTGGAAAATGGAATAGATCAGACGATACTATCGCTGAAGGAAATTATATTTTCTGGGCTGGTAGTCATCCCACAACATTCACACACAAACTGCTTGCAAAAAAGGTGGCGGCGGTCATAAATTGTGAAAATTGCAAGGGTAACATGATGCCATCAGTGTCAACTGATGATCTTTCTATTACAGTTCCATCAGCAACCATTGGCGATGACAGTTATGGATTCACTCTTGTACCTTATCCAAATCCAGATCAACAGGGATACTTTTGGACTCTGGATATGAGTAATCCACCTGTAAAGAATTAAAATTAGACCCAAGACCCCTAAAAGTCCCGGGATTGATACTCCGGGGCTTTTTATTTTTTAATACTATTATCTTCCTCTCCTGCGGCTGGTCAGGGTGGGGCAAAATAATTATCTGGAAAACTATTAGGAACTGAACTATGAAATTTTTAAAAATACTATTTTTTTTAACTATCACAATGATGTTATCAGGCTGTGTCTTAACCAAATTTGTGACTGTTCCAATGCGAGTTGGCGGTGCTGTAGTCTCAATCGTCCCTGTTGCTGGCAATACCATGCATGACAGTATTGACGGAGCAGCGGATCTGATTGATGACGTACCATTTTGACAATAAGTGTCATTTTGAAAATTATAGTGCGAAAATACAAACTTCATTCATGGGAAATTTTTTTCTCTGTCTGCTTTCCGGAGTTGCCATTGCCCAGCTAATATCTTTTTTCGCGGTATCTCAATCCAACAATCAACTTGCACAAACAATCAAATCATTAAATCTGGCTGGTCAAATAACAAATTTATCTGGGCAGATAACAAATTGGGCTGGACAGACAATCCTGACTGTTCCAACCGGCAAAGCTCTTATATCCCTTGGCGATATCTTTCTCGCTTTTGCAGGAGCTCTT
>JADGBP010000493.1 GCA_015231395.1 Desulfamplus sp.
ATCGTAGCTTTGAAAAACGGCAACGGTGTCTGGCACACTTAATTCGCAAAGCAATCGCTCTTACCGGTGTGCTGGACAAAAAAGCTCAAAAAATGGGGGATTGGTTCTTGCGAGAACTGAGAGGGCTTATACAAGCCATGGCTGATGGTGGCGAGGGTGGTTCAAAATGCAACCTCATCCTCGCCAGACTAAAAAAGGTTTGCAATCTGGGTTCGAAAGAAGAACATGTCAAAGTTAGAGGATTGGCTAAAGAAATTCTCAACGATTGGGATGCAGTGGTGGCGTTTGTCAAAAATCCAGAGCTTCCACCAACCAATAATGACGCGGAAAGAGCGTTAAGGCATGCTGTTATTTCAAGGAGAGTCAGTTATGGCACCCGGACTACTGAAGGTAGTCGAGCATATGCTGCTCTGTTAAGCGTTATTGAAACATGCCGACTGCATGATCAAGATCCATGGAAGTATATCGCCGACACGATAGCACTTGGCAGAAAAGGCATCGCTCCTTCATCAATATTGGCATAAAAAATGAGGGGGGAGTGAACGGTTACAGTAAATCTGTTATTTACAGGCGTTGCTGACAGCATAAGGAGTTTTGTTTTAACTCCAGCCTTCATTACATCATTAAGCAACTTCTGATAGCGGGTTACTCTATCTTTACGAGGATCGTTGTTTCTGAAGTTGTGAGATTCATCAATAACTACAAGGTCATAATTTCCCCAGTTTATTCTTGATAAATCTACCCCATTGGATTGACCTTTTTCTCTTGATAAGTCTGTATGAAATAAGACATCATAATTTAAACGGTCTTTAATCAAAGGGTTGTCTTCATAGTTGTTTAAAAAAGTCTGCCAGTTATCTCCCAATTTTTTGGGACAAAGAACAAGCACGGTGCGGTTTCTCTCCTGATAATACTTTATCACGCCTAAAGCTGTGAATGTTTTTCCAAGTCCAACACTGTCAGCAAGAATACAGCCATTATGTCTCTCTAATTTATTTATAATTCCAAGAACAGCATCCCGCTGAAAGTCATAGAGCTTTTTCCAGACAGTTGATTCTTTAAATCCAGTCTTTTCATTTGCAAGTTCATCTTCTGAAATATCTTCAAGAAATTCATCAAAAATGTTGTAGAGGGTTAGATAATAGATAAATTCAGGGGAATTCTCTTTATAAAGGTTGGCAATGTAGCTTGCTACTTCATCAGTTACATCTTTAAGTAGTTTATCATCATTCCATATTTCATTGAAATTCTGTATATATTGTTTAGTTGTAGCAAAATCATCTGTTTTAATTATTTGATGCAGTAAAGAGTTGTCTTTTTCATATCCAAAACCAGCACTACTGAACTCACTAATACCCATATATGCGTAATTATTATCTTTATTGATAAGAGTAATATGGGGCTGTATATATTTATTCCCCGCATTTGTTTTAAATACAACTTTTTTTTCAATCCATTTTTTACACTCTCTTGCAATCGCTTTACCTTTAAGTTCGTTTTTCAGATTTATCTCAAATTCAGTCCCTCCAATAGCTTTTTGCCTGACATTAGAATTGATCTGGAACTGCTTTTGTTCTCTACTGTTTTTATCAAATTCAATAAAAGTAGGGTCAGTGAAAATAAAACTCAGCTTGTAAATTTTTTTTAGCTCATTTTTAAGTGACTCAAAGCCATAAATAGAAAAAATACCAGCAGCTACATGCAATTTGCTTTCTCTGTTAATATTTTGTTTTAAATCATCACCAACTTTTTCTGTTTTATTATTAAATATTTGAATCATCAGTTCCAATCCGTCAGTTTTTGAATAGTAGAGTTTTAAATGATATGATAATAGCATTTAATTTAAGTATTTTCATATAAATAAAGTGATCAACGGACAAGAAAACGAGGAACACCATGACAAACATTAAAATTATCAAAGGCGATATTACAACAGCTGATGTTGATGCAATCGTAAATGCTGCCAACCCTGTAATGCTTGGAGGTGGTGGAGTTGATGGTGCGATACACAAAGCAGCAGGTCATCTTTTACTTGAGGAGTGCAAAAAAATCCAAACTGTAAACGGTGTAAGATGTCCTGTTGGTGAAGCAAGGATTACTCCTGCTGGAAATCTGAAAGCAAAATATGTGATTCATACTGTTGGACCCATTTACATGAGTGATGAAGCTCCTGAAAAGC
>JADGBP010000494.1 GCA_015231395.1 Desulfamplus sp.
ATGGTTATTAGTCAAACCGATGGTACGTCAGGTTCAATCACCTACGGCAGTTTTGATTTTTGATGACAGCATAGAGGAAAAGCCCTATACAAATGAAAATGAAATTATATGCTGGCATTGGGATCATGGTGGAAATAATGAAAGATATTACTTTCTGGGTATTGCCCATATCAGAAAGATCCGCAAGAAAAATGATCGGAAAAACCAGATCCTCAATCATACTGGACGGAGTTAGAGGGCAGTCTGGATATGACAAGAAAGCACTCAAAAAACTACTTCTTATCTGCTCTGAATTGGTTGAATCCTATCCAGAGATTCAGGAGATGGATCTGAATCCCGTTATTCTAAATCAGGAAGGACTTCATGTAGTTGATGCAAGGATTATTCTAAAAGAGTAAGAAAGGATTATTCTAAAAGAGTAAGAAAGGATTATTCTAAAAGAGTAAGCATAGATTTGTTTTGAAAGGGTAAGCATGGATTTGTTTTGAAGGGGTAAGCATGGATTTGTTTTGAAGGGGTAAGCATGGATTTGTTTTGAAGGGGAAAGTGAATTGTTGTGAGTAAAGAACCCATATATCAATGTATGAAGCATAATTATTATCTTGGCGAAGATGACATTAAATGCAGAGATCCTCATATTTACTGTAAATTCAGGTCAGCATGTGTCATAAATTTTATGTCAAAAAAGAATTTAGACTCAAATGAGGAAGGAGCGACAGCGGGAGAAAATCCAGAGATAGGAACAAGGATGGAAGCAAAAATAGAAGGAAGCCTGGAAGGGAAAACAGGAATAAGCACGGAGGGAAGAACGGAGGAAATAAAAAAAGTCAAGAATGAAAATCAATTATATCCCATGCCCACCGCGTATGGCATCTGCCGCAAGTCTTCCCTGCACATACAACGATATGGCTGCGACTGCCCTGTCACAGACTGTAAATACCGGCACTCCATGATCCATAAGGATATCACGCAGCGGGTCATATAGTCGACCACCATCCACAACAGTCACTATAGGAGTATCGCTGCCGGCAACCAGACTGATAATACGATTCATAATACTGTCTTCTGCGTTCATGTCATACGCTGAATTTTTTTTGTCATCAAGGGTTTTCATGGAGGGAGATAGGGGATCCAGACTCAATACAATTGCATCTACATTAATATCCTGCACAAGTGCGGCCGTGATCTCCGCGTGAGTCTCATCATCAGCCGATGGGTTGATATCCAGTGGATTTGTAATAGTTACAAATGCGTTTAGTTTTCTGCGTTCAAGAATATGTCGTATTTTGCTGACAGTTTTATCTTCAAAACGGGCAAGTTCCATCTGAAAATCATCAGAATGGATAGAATCTGCCATGCCCACAGCCTCAAAACCCGCACCGCTAACTGCGGCAAGTCGGTTGCCTCTTATCTTTTTTTGACTCAAATTTTCAGCAAGAAAAAAGAGATCCTGAAATTCCATGAAATTTCTTGCCACAATTGCTCCTGCCTGACGGACACAGTTTTCACATACCATATAATCACCAGCAAGAGATGCGGTATGGCTGCTGGTGGCGGCTTTGCCCTCAGGAGTTCTTCCTGCCTTGTAGAAAATCACCTCTTTACCGGACAATACAGCCTGATGAATTCCCCTGCACAGTTCAAGTCCGTCAAGATCATTAAATCCTTCAGCATAGATCGCGATTACATCAACCTTGTCTGAACTCTTGAAGTAGTGAACCATATCCCCGAGGGTAAGATCAGTTTGATTTCCCATGGAGATCATGTAGGCAGGTCTGAGCTGGGGGCACTGGTGGGTTCGATTAAGCATGAATGCCCCGCTCTGGCTGATTAAAGCTGCTCTGTGAAAACGAGATGTCTGATCTTTTGGGAGTTTCTCTTCTGGAATAAACCATGTGTCGTAACCTCCGGGTCTGGAAATTACTCCCATGCAGTTTGCACCAAGAAAGACAGGTCCACCAGTCTGATTGCAACTTTTTTGCTCTTTTTCTTCTTGATCGCTATTACCAAATTTGTGCCCTATTTTTTCTTTCTCTCTGTTACCAGATATTTGCTCTTTTTCTTCCAGCCCCTCTTTTACTTCGGATTGCTTTTTTATTTCTGTTCTATGACTTAGATGAATCTTTTCTACAACCTGACGTGCACGCTCTTTACTATCTTCTGTTTCGCCCATACC
>JADGBP010000495.1 GCA_015231395.1 Desulfamplus sp.
CCATTTGAGTTATTATCAGGGCAAATTGACCTGATAAGTTCGGATTTAGGGCATTATCAGGGAAATAATTCCTTGATAATAGTGAAATTAAGGTATTATCAGGTAAGAATGACCTGATAATCAATGGTTAATAATAGTTAATTTTATTATATTTATAAACTTTAAAGAAATAAAGGAGAATTAGTTATGAGTAGTATTTGTAAAGATTATCAATGTTCGATAAACAATGAGTTAAGTAAAAAAAGATTCTTTATCTCTGCAATTTTTATTTCACTGAGTGTTATTTTTATTGGCTGCGTGGGACAGCAACATGTAGCCTTGCCAAAAGAATTAAAAGCACCTGAACCTATCGCTGGCAACTCTGGTTTATATATGTGTCCTTATACCTCAGACGGTGTAATGGCAGAATGGACTGACAAAGCTATAAATGCAAAAATAGGATCAACTGTAGGCTCTGTAGCAGGAGCATATGCGGGACAAAAAGCTCTGGAGCAAGTACCATTTGTCGGCGGACTTCTTGGGCAGCAAGTAGGAGAAAAAATTGGCAGAGAGGTTGCCATTAAATCATGCGGTGGAATGGAATACATAAAAGAGACATCTGATCTTTCTTTTAATAATATTGATCAAATGGCTGTTTATCTTTATGTGAAACATTCAAGTCATGAACACTACCAAAGTGCCTTAAATGCCGCACAGGAGATTTATCCAGAGCTGAAAACAAGATATTCTCAAGCCTTAATAGAAGCATCAAAATAATTCTTACAAAAAAACTATTTTTGGAGAGCATCAAAAATGATTAATAAATCTGTATGTTATTTTATATTGATATCTTTATTTATTACAGGATGTGCGACTTACACCACCCGTGTTGATAATAGTGCTGGGAGAGCAACTATTTATGAAGACCCGAATTCCGTAGGAAAAGTTGCTGGTGTCGGTATTGAATCACAAGATGTTGTAAGCGTAACCGATCAGATGATGAGAGATATTCTTGCAACTCCTGACATTGCAAATAGAACAGTTCCACCTCGTGTTATTATTGATGAAGCATACTTTATTAATGAAAGTTCTTCTGTAATAAATAAACGGCTGATTACTGAAAGATTAATGATAAGTTTAAATAGAGCAGCAGCAGGAAGAATTGTTTTTGTTGATAGAGCATCAGTAGAAATGGTGTTGCAAGAAAGAACTCTTAAAAGAAAAGGTGTTGTAAGCGGCGGAACTCTTGGTGAAACATCAAAAGTTGCAGGAGCAGATTTCCGCCTTATTGGAAGAATCATGTCTCAAGATACAACAGATTCTAAATCAGGTGATTTATCACGATTTCATATGATTACATTTAAATTGATTGATCTTGAAACTACGATACCTGTTTGGACTAATATGTATGAATTCAAAAAATCTGCTCAAGACGACATTATCTATAGGTGATTATGAAATATAAACTCATTAAAAGCATGATGATATATCCTATTGAAATCCAAGCCTTTTCTAAAATATTTTTTGTAAAAAAATTTAATTTAATACGACTGCTTTGCATTATTTTAATCTTCAACCTACTAAGCTGTGCATCAAGACAAACTTTCAAGCCAACGAAAATTGAAAGTAATAAAATGAAAGCTTTTCTTTCTGATAAACCTGACGCATTGAAAAATAGTTATCAAAAACTTTTGGAAGAAGGAACAAGAAATGAAGTTTTAAATAATATGCAGATAGGAAGTGATGCACTTCAAACAGGTAATATAGCCAATGCTATATCTGCCTTTGATCAAGCTATAAATGGCATTACTAAAATATATGCTAATAATGAGACTGCAAAAAAAGCCAGAACACTTTGGTATGAAGAACAGATGAAAGATTTTAAGGGGGAACCTTATGAGCGGGCTATGGCATTTTATTACAGAGGAATATTATATCTTGAAGATGGTGATTATGAAAATGCCAGAGCATGCTTTAAATCTGGAATTAATCAAGATGCCTTTGCCGAAGAGGAACAAAACCGCTGTGATTTTGCTCTGTTAATTTTTTTAAGTGCTTTAACTTCAAATCTTATTGGTGATGATTATTTGGCACAAGCAGGAATGGAAGAGTTAAAACGGCTCCGCCCTGATTTTGATCAAAATTTATCTGGAAATATAATGATGCTTATAGAGACTGGAACTGCTCCCAGAAAGAT
>JADGBP010000496.1 GCA_015231395.1 Desulfamplus sp.
CTGAAATTTGTTGACCCGCTGATGCCGGATGGAATGCTCCTTCCTGATCAGACATATTTACCAAAGACATATTCAACAACAAAACAGGCTACAAGGGCAACTAATACAAAAAAAGAGTGGGTAGGCAATGCGTACTATGTAGTTATGACTTTTCAGGATGATCTCAACTGGACACGTCAGCCTCAGCTTATACGGATGGTTATTGACGAAACTATCGGTGAAAACGGCGGATACCGTCGTCCGGCTACATCTGCAGAGTTAGCAAAAATGTCCAAGGAGCCTATATGTAATATCATGATCCTTGTGCATGGACACAATGAAGAGGAGAAAGAGGGCAGCTACAGCCCATCTGAAAAATCACCATGGCTTTTCAGTTATAAGCGTATGGTGTGGGATTTGCTCTATAAAGAAATAACTGCAAAAGATAATAATAACCAACCAGTATATCCATATGAATGTACTGCTTTCTATGAATTCATATTCCCAACATACAGACCTATTTTTTCTCCGGTTTTGGATAAGAACGGGGTACGCCTTGAGACTTTGGGAGAGGCTCTGGGACGTCTTGTAAAGGAAGAGATGAAAAACAACTCCCAGCTTCAGACAATGGTATCGGGGAATATGCCTTTTAATGCATTTGTAATCTCTCATTCTCAAGGAGGTCTTGTATCACGTGCATCTTTTCAAAGCATGCCAAGTGAGTTCAAGAAACATATAAAACGTTTTGTCTCATGGGGATCGCCCCACCATGGTGCAGCACTTACAACCCTAAGATATGCTGGACAGGCGGGACATGACATGATTTTAGATGGTGTACGTGTACCCCTGCAGAACTTCTTATTAGGTAAATATGCCACTGGCAAACTAAATAATGTTGTTTTGGATACGCCTGGTACACGTGATTTGAGATGGGATGCTTCCAAAAAAGATATGTTGAATCTGAGGGAAGTCTTTCCAAGCATCAAAGATGATGCCACAGAAGCACTTATTGTTCCATCTCTATACAATGAAAATCTTGCCATATTGAACCAAAAAGGGACTCAAGATATTCCACACTCTCTGATTTATGGTATCACCAGCAAGACTGCTGAATTGGAACTGGCGGATGTCAATGGTGGATGGTGGGCTCAATACAGAGGTCAACAGACATACAGGTTTGCAAACTCAACACCTATTGAACAGGGTGCGGCATTGAACAAATTAATGATGAAGAGTGCCTATACATCAAGCGATGGAGCTGTGCCGGTATATAGCCAGAAAGCTGAAGGAATTTATGGGCCCAATGCAGTAAGCATGGGTGATGTCTCCCATGAAGAATTCTATGGAAGCGAACCACCTGAGCGTAATTCAGCTTCAATGTATAAGGGAACTTTAACGGCACAAAAAACCTTCAGCGAAAATGACCTTACTAAACAGAGTCGAAGTTGCCCTGCAATCGAGGTCAGCAGCAAGCAGGAGGGGGATAAAACTTTGATCTCCGGCCGAGTAATTTTTCCACTATATGACAGCGAATCTGTCAAAATTGGGCAATACATAACTAACATTGAGGCTAGATCCGGTGAAAAGGATGGGAATGTTATATCCGGCCTCACTTTTACCCACGAAGATGATGGCTCATTCCAGGGGGAAGGATTATCTTCAGATTTACCGACAGGTGCGGTATTTGTTGTGGCCATCTTCAAAGACGGCAGTGAATTATACGATTTGCCTGAATGCCGTTATCAGGAAGTAGCAGGAACCAACGGCAGTGTTATGAAAGACTCTGAAACAGGGCTTGAATGGCAACGTTGCAGTTATGGTCAAACATGGAATAATACTTCCAAAACCTGTGATGGAACAGCAACTAAATTCAGTCCAAGTGATGCCTTAGACCTAACTATTGAAGGTGGTTGGAGAACTCCTAAAATTCAAGAGTTAGGTACTTTAGTATATTGCAATGACAATACTTTTCCAATTGATAAATCGTGGTTCTGGACAGCTTCATGGGCTTATATTAGCGTAGGTGACCAATGGCAGGATATTCCTTATGCCATGAGCTACGATGACGGAGCTAAAATGGCAAACCTTGAGAATCTTCTCCCTGTACGTCTGGTGAAATCGCCATATTAAATTTCTAAACGTTCATGGTTGGAATCTGGTCACCCCGAATAATGAAAATAATAAAAAAGCACATTC
>JADGBP010000497.1 GCA_015231395.1 Desulfamplus sp.
GGATGGAAGGGGTTATAAGTTTTAATGTTTCAATAGCAGCAGCAAAATCACTTTGTGCGTCACGGTAATAGCCAAGAGTACGGTATGCTTCACCCCTTTTGATCAGAATTTCAACTTTGGTTCTGCCCGAGCTTTTCAGAAGTTGTTCATTCAGTTTTGTGATATCTGTTGTTCCTGATTCAGTCACACCAGCAAATGTCAATGATTTCGTGACGCCAGCAAAAACAAACAGGCAACAAGATAATATGAACAGCAATTTGCAATTTTTTTTTATTTTGTGTGTCATTTTCTATTTTTCTCCTTTTTTAACATGAAAATATATTTTTGGGGCTTGTAAGGGCTTGATTCTAACTTCGTTCGCTTTTAAATTTTTGAGTCTGTATGAATCACGGATTGCCACGGATTTAAAGATTACACGGATTAAAAAATCCGTGAAATCCGTGTAATCAGGTTAATCCGTGATTCATACTCCAGGGTAACCAGAATCCGGTCATGATAATTTTAAAAGAAGTTGTATGTTACACTGAAATGAAGCCCGTCATTCTGAATATTGTAATCTGATTTTAGCTCAGACTCTTCTTCCGATTCTTCAATTGCATAGCCATAATAAATTTGGGCATCAACGTTCTGGCTTGACCAGAGAAGTCCTGCTCCAACAGAATGAAGAGTGTTGTCTTTACGGGATCTTTCTCTGTTAAAATATGCTCTGTCCCAAGCTGATCCGTAATCCATAAAAGGGGCAATCTGGAGCAGCTTTGTTTTATTATGCTCTCCGGTTTTTTGGCTTTCCCACACCGGAAACCGCCATTCTAAAGAGAGCAGATAGCCGTTATCTCCGACATGCTTGTTCTCGCGATAGCCACGAACACTTTGGGAACCTCCAAGAGAAAACTGCTCCATAGAGAATAAACGGTCATCTGCAAGCTGCAGGTCTCCCCTGAAAATAACTTGACCCGCTTTATCCCCCAAACGTTTAGCATATTGCACCTGTCCAAGCCATGCGACAAATTTTCCATCAGGAAGCGATTCCGAGTGAATGATAGGATCAAGCATATCAACACCAAAACTGAAAGTTGATCTGAGTGCAACAACTTGATCCGATGTTCTGTCGTCAAACGATTGAGTCAACTGAACAATGGTTGCTTTGCTTTTTCCTTCTTCAGCACCCTCAGCAAATGAAAATTCGGTTTTATCAATGATATAGGTTCTGCTCTCTTCGGATTTTAGTGCTACGCCTATATTCAGATTGCGTCGCAGGGTATGGTAAAGCGGGTGCGTCAGTGAAATTTTTGTACTCTCAAGCCTGCTTTCAATGTTGATCATGTCAAATGGATCAGATACAAGATCATTGTCACTATAGTTGTAGCTGAGTGCCAAACTTGTATTGTTCGCATTGACGGGAACTGAATATGTTGCGTCAATCTCCTTTATTCCCTTGGTCAGATTTAGAATGGTATCAAGAGAATCACCAAATCCGGTAAGATTTCGGACAGTCTGATTCAGTGACAATTTTTCAGAACCAAGATTCGGGGATGCGTGGTTGTTTGCGGTGATGCTCAATTCATATGGACGTGCCCGCGTAACATCAATTTCAAGCTCTGCCTCTCCTGGTGTGGTACCAGGTATTATACGTCCATCCATCCGGTCAATAAGAGGATCTTGCAAAAGTATCTGGAAAAAGTCTTGAAGTTTTTCAGTGTTAAAAGGCACCTTGTTATCCGACCATATCCGTTTTTTGATGTAGTTTTCACGCAGCCGACCATTGCCTTTCATATCTATGCTGGTGAGTCTTCCCTCTATTATCTGGTATGTGATCACTCCGTTGGTAACTTTTTGATTGGGCTTGATAAGTGCTCCAGAATTGACATACCCTTTATCAACATAATAGCGTGTGAGCTGATAGCGAATCTCTTCCAGATCTGCCATGCCTACATTCCGGTTCAGAAACGGGGCAGCAACTTCTTTTAACTCTACTTCTGAAAATACGGTATTGCCTTCAAAAATCACACCTTTCAGTTCAAACAGCACGCTGCCTTGTGTTGGCATCCTGTTTTCCGGCAGCGGCGGCAAAGTGAAATTTTTCTTCTCTGTTCCCGTAGTTTCTGGAAGATACTTTGGAAGTTCCTGCATCTCTTTATGAGGTTTGTGGACGATGGAAGAGGAGAC
>JADGBP010000498.1 GCA_015231395.1 Desulfamplus sp.
CAACAAACTCAAAAAGTTCTTTTATCTGATTATTCCCTTCAAGTATGCTTTGTTCCAACGTGAATGCTTGCATTTTATCTCTCCTTTGATTCTTTGGTGGGTGTTTTGATTATTATGATTCTTAAATCAAATATTCTACTGCTGCAACAAAGAAGATTTTGCAAGTATTTTCTTTCTAATATGCTCTATTTTTAAGTGATTATGCTATATTTCAAAAAGGCTACACTCAATTCCTTTGATAATACCAGGGAATTTAAAAATACCACTAATTTCACGGTCAGCATATTTATCTGTTAGATTTATATCCAGAAAATCCTTTTGCTGTGTTGAGATGAGAAACGGCAATTCATTGCCGGAATAAAATTCTCTGATTTCTTTGGCAAAATCAAGAGCCGTCATATCCATTAGAAAGAGATCGCTTACTATCAGGTCAGGCTTGTCAGTAGAGATAAATTCAAATGCATCCTCTGGATTTTTAAATTCAATAGAAATATAACCGTTTTTAAACAGCAGTTTTTCATAGATTTTCTGAACAGTATCAGATGCACTGATAACCATGGCTTTGAATCTATCGTTAAGCTTTTTGTCCATATCTGCTTTAAATGCAATTTTATTCGCAGTGGATTTGAGTCCCCTTGAGATTAAAATATTCAGATAATTGTTAAGTGCAGAAGGTGTGCCATCTTTTATCAGATAATTGGATGCCATCTCTGCAAAAGTATCTGAAATCATAAGGTAGTTTATCAATTTGTCTGCATGTGCATCAATGATGGTATGTACCAGAGCCTCTCCTTGCTCCCTGCCAGTCTCAATTCGGTTTTTTATTTTTGCATATACCGGATCGTTGTAGTTTTTGTTCAAAGCCTTTATTGCAGAGATGCGGACATGGATAGCCGGTTTTTCAACAGCACTCATCATAAGTTCTGTAAAGCTGAACTTGTCAAAGGAATAAAGAGCCTCAAATGCCTGATGTTCCAAAGATGCCTCAGAATTTTTTCTGTTCAAAAATGAATAAATATCAGGTAAAATTTCCTCTGATGCTGTATTGGAGAGAATTCTAAGAGTATTAAGCAAAATATCATGATTTTGGGATTTAAGGCTTACAATTAGTTCTTTAAGATAGTCAGAACCATGTTTTAAAAAATAATTTAATGCCTCAAAACGCTCTTCAATTGAGTTTGAACCAAGCGTCTTTATGTCCCGACGATCTGTTTTAAGTGGTGATGATACGGTGATATTTTGTTGAGATGCTATGACATTTTGTTGAGATGCTATGACATTTTGTTGAGATTCCTTGATATTCTGTTGAGGTTCCTTGATATTTTGTTGAGGTTCCTTGATATTCTGTTGAGATGCTGTGATGTTTTGTTGAGCAAACAAACTCTTATTGTCTTCAACTTTTAGTTTTAGTCCGAATTCAGATGTGCCTGATTCAAATGGAGTCGACTGGAGTTGTTCATTATTAATCCAGTTTGATTTAGCCGGAGCTGCTGAAACCTGTATAAAATCAGCCTTGTTTGATTCTGATTCTGGGCTTAATTCTGATTCCGTTGGCTCAGGTTTGGAATCGGATTTAGAATCAGGTTTGGAAGCGGTTGTAAACAAAGCAAGTGCATTCATGATATTCTGATCATTTTTTACTGTTTTTGATATATCAAAAAGAATTTTATAAACTTCAGAATTGGCAATTTTTGCAAGATTTTTAACTGCCTGCTCCTTCAAGGTTGCATCATCATAGTAAAGAAATTCTCCAATGGCAGGCACAAGTGATTCTATTTTTTCAGCTCCTACAGCATTGATGGTTTCAAACAGGATTTCTCTGTCTGTACAGCTTGTCAGAATAAATTTTAGCAGAGAAGATGCCTGCAAGATCTTTTTTCTGTCCTTAACTTTATAAAGTATTATGGCAAAGTCAAAATTAAGATGTGCCCGATCAGTGATAAGTTGAATCAATCTGTCATATGCACCAAATTTATAAGATTTATAATACTTAGCCTCCAGCCTGATAATAAAATCCAGCAGCAGGCATGCTATATCATCTGAAATTACTGCGAGTTCATCTATAACTGCAATCTTTGTCTCTTCTGATTCCAGGTGCAGATCAAGCAGAAGATCCTTTGCCTTTCTGATGTCTAAATTTTTAATACTGTCTCTGAAAT
>JADGBP010000499.1 GCA_015231395.1 Desulfamplus sp.
CCAATTTGCAATGGCTTTGACATATCAGTTTACAGACCACAATACAGAGAGCGGTATCGATAGAAACCGTATGGACAACGATCTTGGAGCAACTTTTACATGGGTTCATCCATCTGGTGTAAGAGTCCAGAACACATGGTGGTAGATGAATCAGCAAGAGAAAAGCGGGTATAAAAATCCTGTTGATGAAGATTTCATAATAGCCTCTATTTCTTTGGAAAAATCTCTTTTTGATAAAAAACTGCTTCTTGTTGCTAAATGGGAAAATATCTTTAATGAAAAATACACATATTTGATATCTGACACTACGGAAAGCTCACAACTTCCGTGGCAGGGTTCGTTTGCAAGTTTGGGTTTGCAGTGGAATTTTTAGCAACAAATTGGGAAAAAAATCATATTATCCTCCAATTGTGGGCATCTTATAGACTTCCAGAAAAATATTTTGGCATTCTCAATTTTGAAGGGCAACCACAAAGGATTGCCCCTACAGTGCTCTTGCCAATTTAATTATCTGGAAAACTATAGAACAAAATTATATCATCCGCCAATTGTGGACATCTGTGTATCTACTCGGTTGCATCGTTGCATATCCATGATGCTGTGGCTGTGGGCATGATTATTATTAATATTGTTTACTCCATTACTGCTGTTAAGAGTGTGGGCAGCAGGTTTGTTTTTAACCGCAGAAATAATGAGCTGTTTTATTGTTTCGTTGGAAGCACCCTGACGTAAAGGAGTAAGAACATCAATTTCACTGTTATTGAGCAGGCAGGGTCTCAGATGTCCGATTGATGTGAGTCTTAATCTATTGCATTCATGGCAGAAATGGGAGCTGACAGGAGAGATAAAACCGATTTCTCCCAATGCTCCTTTTATTTTATAACGCTTTGCTGGTCCAGCTTGTTCAGGCTTTGGATTGTGCGGCTTATCATTTGGATTGTTATTAATATCATCAGTGATGTTTGTCATCTTATCAGTTGAATTATTAAGCGTATCGGTGTTTCTATTAAGGATATTCGCACTTCCATTTAGGATATTATCATTTCTGTTTAGGATATCAGCACTTCTGTTTAGAGTTCCGGTAGTTCCGATCACCGGCTCGAGGTCGCCCATGCTCTGTTCTATCCTCTGCCTGATTTGAGGTATCAGAATTTGCCTTGAGATATCCACTGCTGAATTTCCCATAGGCATGTATTCAATAAACCTTACATGGAACGGATAGCTCACTGAAAGTCTTGCTAAATCTTCGATCTCATCATCATTGATTCCCCTGAGAATTACCGCATTGAGCTTGATGGGAGTAAGCCCATTCTCCAGAGCCGCCATTATACCCTGCCATACTGTTTTAAACAGGTCTCTTCCTGATATGAATTTGAATCTCTCCGGTTTAAGTGTGTCCAGACTTATATTTATCCTATTAACCCCTGCTTTGATAATCTCATTTATGTGAGATTCAAGAAGAACACCATTTGTAGTAATGGAAATATCATTGATTCCATCAATCTGGGACAGACTCGTTAGAAAAGGAAAAACTCCTTTTCTAACAAGAGGCTCTCCACCTGTAATCCTCAATTTACTGATGCCAATCTCAGAGGCACAGAGTATAATCCTGTGAATCTCCTCATATCTTGCAATTCTGTCATGGTGCAACACTGGCAGCGTCTTTTTGGGGACGCAGTATTGGCAGGCAAGATTGCATCTGTCGGTGATGGATACACGCAGATAATTTATAATCCGGCTATCTCTGTTTATAATTTTATTGTCTTGAGTTACAATTCGGTTATCTTGATTTATAATCTGTTTATCTCTTTTTGCAATTTGATTATCTTGATTTATAATCTGGTTGTCCGAAATGATGCTATTTTTTTTAAGGTGTAATTTTTCCATATGTGATCATCATTTGTTTTTACCGTAATGTTCAACCATTGCACGAACAAGACCCGGGATTGTATATTCATCTGCAATAATATCAGGAGAAATCCCCTCTTCTTGTGCGGTATCAGAAGTTATAGGGCCAATACAGGCAGATATGACATTATCCATCAAACGTGCAAAATCATTTTTCGGCAGCAGAGCTTTAAAGTTCTTGACGGTTGATGAGCTTGTAAATGTCACCATATCAATCTGACGTTTTTCCAAAAGTTCTATCAGTTCATACT
>JADGBP010000049.1:0-1136 GCA_015231395.1 Desulfamplus sp.
CAAAAAAGCGGTGGAAGAGGCTGAATTCATGGCAGGATGCCATATCTCATCAGTCTATGTTGGTATTGCGGGCGGTCACATCAAGGGTTTTAACAGTCATGGTATTATTGCGATTAAAGGCAGGGAAATAACTGAGCAGGATGTGGAAAGAGTGATTGAAGCTGCAAGTGCGGTGGCTATTCCTATGGACAGAGAAACCATTCATGTCATTCCTCAGGAATTCATTGTAGATGATCAAGAGTCGATTCAGAATCCCGTAGGCATGACTGGTATTCGCCTGGAAACCAAGATACATATTGTTACGGGGGCTGTCTCTTCTGCAAGAAACATTATTAAATGCTGCAATAAAGCAAATCTTGAAGTATGTGATATTGTTCTGGAATCATTAGCCTCAGGTGATGCGGTGCTTAATCGTGAAGAGAGAGAACTTGGATGTGCTCTTGCAGATATTGGTGGTGGAACAACGGATCTTGCCCTGTTCAAGGGGAATCATATAAAACATACCTTTGAGTTGACTCTTGGAGGTCATAATCTTACCAATGATATATCGATTGGTCTTAGAACTCCTGTCGCAGAGGCTGAAAAGCTTAAACTCGCTCATGGGACGTGCCTTATGAGCAATATAAAACATGGTGAAACCATTGATGTAAAAGGAGTTGGCGGAAGAGAATCCAGAACTGTTTCAAGAGAAATAATGGCTGAAATACTGGAACCTCGTGTTGAAGAGATGTTTTCGATCCTGAAGAATGAAATCTACAGTAATGGTCTTGAAAATGCTTTTCCATCAGGACTTGTGCTAACTGGAGGCAGTTCGATGCTTAACGGAATTGCTGAAGTGGTTGAGTCAGTTTTTTCTGTTCCGGTAAGAATCGGTCAGCCTCAAAATATCGGAGGGTTGAAGGATGTGGTTAAGAATCCCTCATTTGCAACAGGTGTTGGTCTTGTTATCTACGGAAGCAGAAACAGTGCTAAAATACAGTTGAAAAAAAGTGACCGTATCAGTTTTTCAGGGCTTCTGGAACGAATGAAGCAATGGTTTAGAGATATTCTTTAATATGCTTCAAAAAAGTTTGTTTGCAATCCAAGTTTTCAATGCTTCAAAAAAGTTTATTTGCGACCTAAACTTTTTTATTACA
>JADGBP010000049.1:1232-2704 GCA_015231395.1 Desulfamplus sp.
TGACAAAATTACTTTTTGATTAAATTGACATTTATATAAATAAAATGCAAATAAGTATAAAAATATAATTAGATAATAGAATTCAATAACAGATTTTTTTAAAAAACAGAGGTATCTTATGAATTTTTCTTACATGGAAAATGACTCCCATGCAAATGCAAAAATAAAAGTGATCGGCGTGGGAGGAGCTGGTGGAAATGCTGTGAACAACATGATTAGCTCCAATCTCCAAGGTGTCAAATTTATTGTTGCCAATACAGATGCACAGGCTTTAGAGTTATCAAAAGCAGAGAAAAAAATTCAATTGGGAGCACAGTTGACCCAGGGACTGGGTGCTGGTGCAAACCCCAATATTGGAAGAGATGCTGCTTTAGAAAACATTGAAGAGCTCAGAACCGCTTTGATTGACAGTCACATGGTATTCATTACAGCGGGATTGGGTGGAGGCACGGGAACCGGAGCTGCACCGGTCATTGCCGAGATATGCAAGGAACTTGGTATTCTTACCGTTGCCGTGGTTTCAAAACCCTTTTCTTTTGAGGGGAAAAAAAGGGCACAGCAGGCTGAAGAGGGAGTTGCTAATCTTCGTGACATAACTGACACTGTTATTACTATCCCCAATGATCGGCTAAGGGGGCTTGCCTCTCCTGGAGCAAAAATGAAGGATATGTTTATCCGGGCGGACGAGATTCTTCACCACTCTGTCAAAGGTATCACTGATTTGATCATGCTTCCGGGTCATATCAATTTAGATTTTGCAGATGTTAGAACCACCATGTCCAAGGCTGGAATGGCTTTGATGGGTATTGGTATAGCAAGCGGTGAGAACCGCGCAGTTGAAGCTGCGGAAAAGGCGATTTCTCATCCTCTGCTTGAGGATATATCCATTGCAGGTGCAAGAGGCGTGCTCATGAACATTACCTGCACATCAGATATTACCATGGACGAGGTGATGGAAGCGTCTGACCGTATTCATCAGGAAGTGGGAGATGATGCTGAGATAATATGGGGGCAGACATTTGATGAGACTCTTGGAGATGAGATGCGTGTTACAGTTATTGCAACAGGTATTGGTATGGATGAATCTCGCTCAGTCAATGTCCTTCCAATCAACAAGACCCGCCAGAAAAAATTCCATAAAATTGAACAGAATGTGCCTGTATCTGTGCCTGTTCCTGCCCAGGGTAAGATGAGACTTCCGACACAGGATGAGCTTGAAAACTGGGATGAAGACAAACCTATTGTCAAAACAAAAACACCCTATAAAAAAACTGCAAATGAAGATGGCAGAAACGCTAACCGTAACGCATTTTTAGATTGTGACAACCTTGAAATTCCAACATTCCTGCGGAGAAAAGCAGATTGATTAATGGGGGAATGCGGTCATAAAAAGCTATCAACAGGATACGATCATAAGAAAGCATGAACAGAATACTGCCATAAGAAAGCATGAACAGAATACTGCCATAATA
>JADGBP010000049.1:2800-10114 GCA_015231395.1 Desulfamplus sp.
ATTCCTGCGGAGAAAAGCAGATTGATTAATGGGGGAATGCGGTCATAAAAAGCTATCAACAGGATACGATCATAAGAAAGCATGAACAGAATACTGCCATAAGAAAGCATGAACAGAATACTGCCATAATAAAGCATGAGCAGGGTTCGATCATAAAAAGGCAAAAAGGACTGATACAAATCGGTCTTGTTTATCCCAACACGTATCAGGCAGGAATGTCAAATCTTGGATTTCAGTCTGTTTATGGTCTTCTGAATAATTATGACCATGTGTCATGCCAAAGATTCTTCCTGCCGGATATAACTACTAAAAAAAAAATTTTGACACAAACCGTACCCAGTGGCAAAAAAATAAATGCGGCTAAGACAAACTCTCGGCTTGTTAAAAACTCTGGAAATCTTGAAACCGTTGGAGTTATGACAAACTCTGGCAATGTTAAAAACTCTGGAGTTATGACAAACTCTCCAAATGCAAAAAACTCTGGAAATGTGAAAACATTTGGTCAATTGACAAGCTGTGAAACTGGTTTCCCCCTTTCTTGTTGTGATATAGTAGCTTTCTCAGTATCATTTGAAAATGATTATATTAATATTCTCTCCATACTCATTAATGCAGGCATCCCTCTAAAGTATTCTGACAGAACATCTTCACACCCCTTCATAATTGCTGGAGGGGTGGCCTGTTTTTTAAACCCCGAACCAGTTGCACCATTTATTGACTGTTTCCTGCTTGGGGAAGCTGAAGTGTTGATTCCAGCTTTTCTTGCCATTTACTCTCCTGACACTCCGCATGAACTTCTTAAAAAACAACTCGCCTTGATCGTTAAAGGTTCCTATGTTCCTGCTTTTTATGAACCAGAATATGATACAAACGGTCATTTTTCCGGAATAATGCCTTTGCATGATGACATTCCTGCAAAAGTTGATGTTCAGCATCTCAATAGTCTTGATAATATAAGCACTACGACTCGTGTCCTAACCCCTGATACTATATTTAACAATACCGTTTTGATTGAAACCGGACGGGGATGTCACCACGGATGTCGTTTTTGCAGTGCTGGTTTTATTTACAGACCTCCAAGGTTATATCCTGACCAAACTATAAAAGATGCCATGGACAAGGCAAAAGATCTTACAGACAAAGTAGGGCTTGTAAGTGCCGCTGTATCAGATCATCCTGGTATCAACCATATCTGTGCCAGCGGAATTGCCAGTAATCTCCAGATTTCCTTCAGCTCCTTGCGATTAGATGCCCTGTCTGACGAAACTATAGAGACTCTTGTCAAATCCTCGGTAAAAACCGCGACAATTGCACCAGAAGCCGGTTCCCAAAGAATGAGGAATATCATCAACAAGAAAATCACTGAAAACCAGATTCTTTCGGCTGTTGAACGGCTTGTAGAACATGGCATCATGAATCTCAAGCTCTATTTCATGGTTGGACTTCCTTTTGAAGAAGAGGAAGATATCATACAGATTGTGCGACTTACGGAAAAAATCAAGGATGTTTTTCTTGATGCAAGCAGAAAAAATAAAAAGATTGGAATCATCACCCTGAGCGTCAATCCTTTTATTCCAAAACCTACGACACCTTTTCAATGGTGTGCCATGGATAGTTCTTCTGTTTTTAAGAAAAAAGTTGCCATTATTAGAGATGGACTCAAAAGAGTGGCTAATGTCACAGTTAATGCAGAGTCACCAAAAACAGCCATTATAAATGCCATGCTATCCAGAGGAGACAGACGAATGGCGGATCTGCTTGAGATAGCATTGGAAAAAGGATGGTCAACTGCTATCAAGAGTCTGCAAGCCTTAACAGAACCTAAGGATATAATAGAACCCAAGAATATAATAGCCAATGTGCCGGTAAAAATAGGGCTTGGATCGGAAGATATAATATGTCGTTCAATTGATCTAAATTCGCATCTGCCTTGGGATATTCTTGATACAGGCATTAAAAAAGAGTTTTTGATAAAAGAGTTTCAACGGGCACAGGAACAGAAAATTTCTCCGGACTGTCCGATGATAGAATGTAGCCGTTGTGGTATATGCAGATAGTAATTTGTCGTAGTGACATGTGCAGATAGTAATTTGTCATGGTGACATGTGTAGATGGTAATTTGTTATTCTGGTTGAGCTGTAATCAAAAAGGCTTGACACTCGTAAAAAGCTCATCTATGAAATACGCTGTTTTTCGTATAGGAATTTTATTACAAAATACTACTTTAAAAGGAGAGGATTTCAATGCAACAGAGGAAAATTAGTATCGTCACATTAGTATTGGCACTTTGCGTTATGCTCGTGCTTTCGTCAGTTATGACTCAGTCAGTCCTGGCAGAATCAGTCTATAAAATAGGGGGTATATTTGCGGTCACAGGCCCGGCATCTTTTCTTGGAGATCCTGAAAAGAAAAGCATGGAGATGATGGTTGAGCAGATCAATGCCGCAGGTGGTATTGACGGACATATGTTAGAAGCGGTGATCTATGATTCTGAAGGAGATCCTGCAAAAGCTGTAACTGCCGTGAACAAACTGCTTCATAAAGACAATGTTATTGCCATTATAGGCCCAAGTGCCACCCCTACAACTCTTGCCATTGTTAATTTTGTTGAAAAAGCACAGGTTCCGCTTATCAGTTGTGCTGCTGGTATTGATATCACTTCACCTGTAAAACCATGGGTTTTCAAGACAGCACAGAGTGATCTTCTTGCAGTTGCGGCTATTTACAAACAGATGCAGACAAAAAATATTAAAACAATAGGTATCATAACTGTAGCAAACGCATTTGGTGAGAGTGGAAAAAACCAGCTTATCAGTCAGGCTAAAAATTTTGGTATTAAAGTTGTACGGCAGGAGAGTTTTGGCCCAAATGACACTGATACCACTGCCCAGTTGACAAAAATCAAATCAACTTCCCCTGATGCCATTGTATGCTGGGGAACAAATCCAGGGCCTGCGGTAGTTGCAAAAAATATCAAACAGCTCAAAATAGATATTCCGCTTTACCAGAGTCATGGGGTTGCCTCTCCTAAGTTTATTGAACTTGCAGGAGATGCGGCGGAAGGTATTATCCTTCCCACCGGTAAAATTCTGGTTACCAAACTTCTTGCGGCAGATGATCCTCAAAAAAATATACTGGAGAAATATGAAGCGGATTACACTGCAAAATTTAACTCTAATGTATCTGGTTTTGGCGGATATGCCTATGATGCCATGAATATTCTTGCCAATGCTATAAAAGGAAGTGGTGGCGATAAAAACAAGATACGGGCTGCATTGGAATCTACTCAGAAATATGTTGGTGTTACCGGAGAGTTCAATTTTTCCGCTACTGATCACAATGGTCTGTCGCCGGAAGCCTTTGTGATGGTTGAAATTAAGGGCGGAACTTGGAAAATGCTGGATAAGTAACTTTAAAATAGACCTCCTGCAAAATTCATTTTCCATCAAGTAACATCAAGGGTCAAACCTGGAGTGTCCAAATAGTGAGCAAACCGCATATGGCGATTTGGACACCTCAAGTTAAGTTAACGACCTCTGTATCCAAATAAGATAAGGGTTTGCTGTAAAATTGCCTTGATAATAGTCCATTTGAGTTATTATCAGGGCAAATTGACCTGATAAGTTCGGATTTAGGGCATTATCAGGGCAATAATTCCTTGATAATATTGAAATTAAGGTATTATCAGGGGAAAAATACCTGATAATCAATGGTTAGATTTTTTGCAATATTGATCTTTGTACAAAGAAATAGTGTTGGTCATCTATAATACCAATTGCGAAAACTAATCTGCTAAATAAATTGAGTATAAGTAGCTCATCAATAGTTTTGTACCAAAATTTAAATGTAACTTTTTGAATTAACGGGCATCAGCTCAAATAAAAATGGTACAAAATTATTGCTAAGGTACTTAGTTTCAACAATATATAGGATATAGAAATTAAAATGGCATATGAGTTTTCTCAATTGGTATAAAACCACAAATACTGACAGGGACTCTGGTGGATTTTGTAACATCAATCATCTGATTTGCACAAAACAATGAGAGTATTTAGGGGATGCCCATGAATGCTCATTTTATATTTGTGCGATTTTTGCACTAAGTACCTATGGTGCAGATATATGGTCGAATATATCATTAGTTAATTAATTTATACAATTACAATATATTAAAAGTTATCAGGAAAATTGAAACAGGGACTCCCTGACTGATGCTTTTTGAAATACATTGATACTTTTTGACGGTTTTGACAACTTTTGTAACGAATTTTACTTATTTTGATGACTATTCCATCCGTAGGTTTAGTCTACTACCCCAAAAGGATGCTTACTTATGTCTGAAAAACAAGCTGCCAATGGAAAACAAGGCACTTATCATTCTTGTGCAGTGTGCCCCGCTGATAATAACTGCTGTTCGAAATTCAATGTGAATGATGGTGGGATACAAAACGCTTTTTTGTTTATCTCTGAGATTGATAGAGTCGAAGAATATACTGGGATAGACCGCTATACCTTTATTGAATCCAAGAAATATCCCGATGCAAAGGTTATTTATTATATTAAAAGCTCAGAGCATGTATGTTTTTTCTATCAAAACAATAAATGTGTCATCTACCCAGTCAGACCCATAATCTGTTCCTTATTTCCATTCGATTTAAAGGAGCATAATGGTAATCTCCGTTGGGTTTTCTATACTCAAATTTGCACGATTCCCTTTAATTACAGCAAGCATTTTGAAAATGCCAAAACAGCATTGAAACACTCAGGTATTATTAAAAGAGAGATTATAGCCTACATTCAAGAAGATGGACCAAGTATGGCACATCATGCCTACATCGATTTGGGTCCAGTTGAACTTTGTTAATACATCAAAAATAAGGAACGATATGCCGCCGATCGAATTTTGTGACTACAAGGACGGGCATAGAAGGAACTGTCATTCTTTGATAACTCACTAAGTTTTATGAAAAGAAATGAAAATAAAAGATTAGACACAAGAACTATATCTCATATCTAAAACTCGAAAAAGTGAATTCTTATTAAACCTTTAACTATCTGAAGATAATTTTACTATTTGTGAACCGGCCAATCTGAAAAGTGATATTATGTGCAGATCAGAATTTAAGAGGTTAATTTCAGATATGAAACGCTTCAGACAAAATTGCACATAAAGTTCGTTTTCAGAATGGCCGGTTCACATTTATCAAAAAATCTTGATAGTTGAGAATCAGCATTTGTTGTGGTTGAAGATGATGGTTTTTAACAAACTTGACGATGATGCAGAGTTATGAATATTATACTGGTCATAAACGAGAAAAATCTATCTATTGCGAAAAACTCGTATCAAAAAAACGAAAAACAAAATCGGCTACCCACTTAAGGCGGGACACTTTTGATGCCATGACGCAGGCATGACGCAAAAATGACGCATGTTTGTAGTTTTATGACGCGCTTAATCTATTGATTAAATAGGATATATTTTTGTCATACCTTTAAGATTAATAGAATAATATGTGAGTTTCATTTTTGACTATCCCGCCTTAAGTGGGTACCCACAAAATCTAACCCGGCGCTGAACTCGGACGCAAAAGGGTTCCGGTCGCTATCGCTCCCTCCACCCTTTTGCGCCGGTTAGCTTAGCGTTATGTGTGGTCTAATGTGTGGAGTTTATTATGAAAACCTATCTTTTTGCATGGAACCCAAAGAAATGGAATTGGACAACATTAGAACAAAGTATTGAACAATTACATACAACTGGGACAGTTAAAGAAAAGTGGAGTGTCATAAGCCATAAAAAAATAAAGGTTGGAGATCGAGCTTTCCTCATGAGGCTTGGTGAAGAACCTAAAGGAATTATGGCAGCGGGAATAGTAACAAGTTTACCTTTTTTATCTCAGCATTGGAGTGGAGAAGATAAATTAGTAAACAGAGTTTATATTGAATTTGATACAATAATCTCTCCTCAACAAGATAAACTGTTGAATCTCGAATCCTTAAATAAGGGTGTCTTATCAAATTATAATTGGACACCCCAATCCTCAGGGGTAGAAATACCTGATGAAATTGCAGAGGAATTGGAATCTATCTGGTTTGATTTTATAAACACAAATAATCATTTCATAAAAAGCAGTTACGTTGATAATGAAATAAGTTATTCAGAAGGAAACCCAAATCAAGTCCTTGTAACGAGGTATGAAAGAAATCCATACGCTCGAAAAGTATGTATCGAGCATTATGGACTTTCTTGTGTAGTTTGTGAATTCAATTTTGAAGAAGTATATGGAAAAATTGGAAAAGATTTCATCCACGTTCATCACTTGAAGCAAATATCTATTGTCGGTGAAGAATATAATGTTGATCCAATTAAAGACTTAAGGCCAGTTTGTCCTAATTGCCACTCTATGATCCATAAACGAAAAGAACAATATTCAATTGAAGAAATAAAAAAAAGTCTAACAAATACGAGCACATAACAAACGCTTGAACTCAGACCGGGCTACGCACGTGCGGTTTTCAAACAGTGTTGTTTATTGAATTTAATAACTTTTTTGAAGTTTGTCGCTTACCACGCCCGGCTCGGTTAAGCGCGCGGCTTCAAAAGTTCTGGCACACTGAGGCTTTCCCATCGACAAACCATCTGACGGCTTTCCGGGCCGGTGATGCTTGGCGTTGGGGTGCTGGCTAAATGGCGGTTTGACTCAACAGTCCTCAACAGTCTTAACATTATGTGAAAATCATGCAATTTGAATGGGATGAAAGTAAAAATGCAATAAACATCAAAAATCACAAGATTGATTTTGCAGATGTGCCTACCGTTTTCAAAGGAACTATGCAGATTGACTATGATGACCGTCATGATTATGGTGAGGATCGCTGGATCGGTTTAGGGTTGCTGTACAGTATAGTCGTAGTCGTGGTATTCACGGAACCACGGAATGATACAATTCGTATCATTTCAGCACGTAAGGCAAATCGAAAAGAACAGGAAAAATATTATGAAAAAATCTTCTAAAACCGACTGGGAAGCTTTGACATCAATGACTGACGATGAGATAGATTATTCTGATATACCGCCGCTGCCCGATGCTTTTTTTAAGCGGGCTAAAGTATGGCATCCTCAGCCGAAAGTTTCAGTCACAGTCGAACTGGATGTGGATATACTGGAATGGTTTAAATCGGAAGCTGAAGATTGGGAGGCCAGAGTTCAGACAGCATTGCGTCTGTATGTTGAAGCCAATAAAGCATATCTGCAAACTCATAGGACAGCTCCTTGAAAAGCCGCCCAACCAAGCGTTCCAGTGGACGGCGAGCAGC
>JADGBP010000004.1:0-12172 GCA_015231395.1 Desulfamplus sp.
CTTGTTCAATTTTTTTGGCTACAATTGAATCCCATATACATATGGTTTCTTTTGAAATTTCGCATTTGCCTTTTGAAGAACCGCCACAAGGACCGTGAAGAAGACTTTTGGCACATCGTGCAACAGGCGGAAGAAGGGATTAAGTTTGCTTTGGAACAGATTGAAGAGTTCAAGGAGATGGAAGGTGTTGCTGGAGTTCATTTGATGGCAATAGAGTGGGAACATATGGTGCCGGAGATTGCAGAACGAGCAGGTGTTTTGCCAAGACCGGTTGTTTAACCTGAGCTATAGAAACTATACCCACACTCTTTACTGAGGTTAAAACATGAACTCCATTGACAAATACCACAAATGGGTGGATTGGAGCGAAGAAGATCAAGTTTATATCGGGAAGTGTCCGGATCTCATAACCGGAATTCACGGTGATGATCCTCTACAAGTATATAAAGACATATGTGATGTCGTAGAAGAGGTCATTAATCACTTCGAGTCTGAAAAACGTCCGCTTCCTAATGCAATGGTAAGACCGATGAAGGAAGTTGCCTGAACTGTCATATCAAATTTGGTTATAAAACAAAAAAGACTGTTTGAGTTAATCAAGCAGTCTTTTTTTTATTTGAGTTCTCGGTATTTAATGGTTTGATATATAGACTTCCAGAAAAATATTTTGATATCTCTTCTTTTTAAGAAGGGCAACCGCAAGGGATTGCCCCTACGTTTGCCAATTTAATTATCTGGAAAACTATAGTAATAATCAGCATACTTATTTTGACTATATTTACTCATTTAAAGATACTATAGTGATCTTTATTTACATAGTGATTTTTATCATTGACATGATTATTAAATTATTAACAATATGTATTTTAAAAATATGTTTATGCCATGGAATGCCGAAGGAGCTTGATATAATTGTAGGACAACTCAGGGTATAAGGTGGAATCTATATGCTAAATATTAGGTATCATAATACTGTTGTCCATGTTCTATTCTTTTTGCTGATTATCTCTTTTTTGTACCCATACCAAATTGCAATTGGTTCAGATTTATCAGAAATCAGTAATCTTCTTACCCCTAAAGAGCAGTCATGGATAGAGCACCATAAGATTTTGAGAGTAGCGGGACCTAAAGAATTTCCTCCATTTGTCTTTTTTGAGGAAAACGGAGAGGTGAAAGGAATATCACACGATTATCTTATGCTTATAATGAATAAACTCGGAGTTAAGCTGGTTTTTGAAAAAGCTTTGCCCTGGACAGAGGTTTTAAACAAAGCAAAAGCAAAAGAGATTGATATTATTTCATGCATTGCAAAAACCCCTGAACGCGAAGAATTTCTTATTTTTTCAGATCCTTATCTAATATTTCCACTTGTAATTATAAGTAGAAAAGATAGTAAGTTTATTGGTGGGCTTGATGATTTAAAAGGGTTAAAGGTGGCTATAATAAAAAAAAATGTTGTCTATGAATGGCTTATGAAAGACAACATTAATTTTATTGAATGTCCTGTTCAAGACTCTCTTGATGCTCTTCAAGCTGTATCAGTAGGTAATGCGGAAGCTCATATTGAAAATCTTGCAAGTGCTACCTATCTGATTGAAAAATATGGTTTGACTAACCTTAAAGTTGCTGCTCCAACTAAATATGCTAATTATAATTTATACTTAGGTATTCGCCGCGATTTTCCAGAATTAGCCTCCATTATTAACAAATCTATGAGTTTATTAAGTCAAGAGCAACATGCTGAAATCCGCAATAGGTGGCTCTCTATTCGATATGAATATGGAATCAGTCGTACAGATGTCATAACATGGATTATTCTAATTATTTGCCCCGCTATTATTATTATTTTCTTTGTAATTATTGGAAATAGGCGACTCAAACGTGAAATATATGAACGCAAGCGTGCGGAGAAAGAATTACTGGAAAGCGAAATGCGTTTTAAAGCCCTTCATAATGCATCTTTTGGTGGCATAGCCATTCACGATAAAGGTATCATTTTAGAATGCAATCTGGGATTGTCAGAGATGACAGGCTATTCTTTAGCTGAGTTGATTGGAGTGAACGGTTTGCTTCTTATCTCAAAAAAATCAAGAAAATATGTGTTGAATAAGATTTCGGCAGGTTACGAAAAGCCTTATGAAGCAATTGGTGTTCGTAAAAATGGAGAAGAGTTTCCAATGCGTTTGGAAGCCCGCAATATCCCCTATAAAGGAAAAGATGTAAGAGTAGTTGAGTTCAGGGATATTACAGAGAGCAAACAGGCAGAGGAAAAGCAAAAAGAGCTTGAAGCCACCAATCTCCGACTTCATAAAGCAGAAAGTCTTGGTAAGATGGCGGGTGGAATTGCACATCTATTTAATAACTATCTTGCAGTTGTGCTTGGCAATTTGGAATTAACTTTGGAAGATTTGCCCAAGCAATCATTGATACGTAATAATATTATGAAAGCTATAAAAGCAACAAGTCGTTGTGCTGATATAAGCGGTTCTATGCTCACATATCTTGGACAGAGTATTATTAAACCAGAACTATTTGATATTTCAGAATTTTGTCATAAAAATCTGCTGAATGTTCAATCGTCAAATCACAAAAATATTTCTATAGAGGCAAATCTTATAGATGCTGAACTGCTTGTCCATGCCAATGAAAGTCAGATGCAGCAGATTATGAATCATCTGATTACCAACGCTTATGAAGCTATTGGTAAGGATAAAGGTAGAATCAATATTGTTACAAAAAAAGTGATGGCATCTGACATTTCCAAATTTGATCTTTTTCCTGTTAGTTCTAATCCTTCTTCAAATGCATATCTCTGTCTTGAAGTTACTGATACAGGATGTGGCATTCCCACCAAAGATATTCATAAGATATTTGACCCGTTTTTTACGACAAAGTTTACAGGACGAGGATTGGGTTTGCCTGTTATATCTGGAATAGTCAAATCGTGGAGTGGCATGATTGGTGTTAAAAGTGAGGTTGGTCATGGAAGTTCTTTTATGATTTTTCTTCCTTTGTCTAATGACACTTCAATTCGTCCGACAAAAAAATTATCTCATACTTTGGAACCTAAAACATGTTCAACTATATTGCTGGTGGAAGACCATGCAATGTTGCGTAATATGGCAACAACCATGCTAAAAAAGATGGGTTTTGAAGTTATCTCGGCTGTAAACGGAGTTGAAGCTGTAGAACTGTTTAGACAACATACGGATTCTATTGGTTGTTTGATTACTGACCTTTCGATGCCAGAATTAGATGGATGGGAAACATTGGCAGAAATCAGAAAGATTAAACCTGATATTCCTGCAATTTTAGCGAGCGGATATGACGAAGCCTTTGCCATGTCTCGAATTTATTCTGAGAAACCACAAGCTTTTTTACATAAACCATACTCAAAGGCTGATTTGAAGAGTGCTGTCGGGCAAGCTCTGAACTCTTTATAGCCAAATGAATTATTTAAATAGGTGGAGATACTCGTGGAAGAAGAAAATAATATTTTACTCGAACAAGTAATACAATTACCAAATGATATAAATTCCTTACAGAAATCGGAAATTCTATATCGTGGTTTATTAACGAATCTTGGTGCCGGCATTGTTGTTCATGCTCCTGATACTTCTTTTGTCATGTGTAATTCCAAAGCATCAGAATTGTTGGGGTTAAACGAAGAACAGATGAAAGGAAAACTGGCAATTGACCCGCAATGGAAGTTTTTAAATCAAAATAATATGCCATTACCCATTGAAGAATATCCTGTAAATCAAATCGCCAGGAACAGGCAGGTAATCAAGGATTTTGTTTTGGGTATTAACAAATCCTTAACCAGTGATGTTGTTTGGGTTTCTCTCAATGGCTTCCCTGTGTTGGATAACAGAGGGAAAATATCTGAAATAGTAATAAGTTTCATTGACATCACTGAACGCAAAAAAGCTGAATTTGCATTACGGAAGAGCGAAGAAAAATATCGTTCAATGATGGAATACATGGAGGACGATGTTCTGATATGCTCATCAAAGCATATAATTGAATACATGAATCCTGCAATGTTAAAAAAAGTTGGTCATAATGTTATTGGAGAAGTTTGCTATAAGGCAATTTATGGACTTGATGAACAGTGTACATGGTGTTTAATCGAAAAAGTTCTGAATGGCGAGTCAATAAAAACTGAATTTGTTAGTCCAAAAGACAACAAAATTTACAGCGTTTCTATTTCTCCAGTTTTTCATACCGATAATTCAGTTTCAGTTTTGTCTGTTTTCCGTGATATTACCAAGATTAAAAAAATCGAAGATCAACTCCAACAAGCCCAGAAAATGGAGGCTCTCGGTACACTTGCTGGAGGTATAGCTCATGATTTTAATAATATTCTTTCCCCGATTATTGGTTATACAGAGCTTCTGTCAGACGATATTCCAAAAGATAGTCCGTTGCGAGAAAGCCTCGATGAAATTTATGCTTCATCTATGCGAGCCAAAGATATGGTAAGGCAAATTCTTACATTTTCTCGTCAAGAAGAAAGTGAAGTAAGGTTAATGAAGATGCAGCATATTATCAAGGAAGTATTAAAGCTTATTCGTTCTACAATTCCGACAACTATTGATATTAAACAGTATATTAATAATGATTGTGGGGCGATAAACGCTGACCCTACACAAATACATCAGATTGTGATGAATCTTACAACAAATGCGTATCATGCTATGGAAAAGACTGGCGGAACGATGACAATTTCCCTCAAAGAGGTGGATTTAAATCTGGAATTCAATGAACAGGATGCTCTCGGTCAGGATATTCAGAAAGGTATTTATGCGTGTTTGACAGTATCTGATAATGGCACAGGAATAGCCGAAGATATAAAAGACAAAATTTTTAACCCGTTTTTTACCACCAAGAAGAAGGGTAAAGGAACTGGTCTTGGACTTTCATCTGTTTACGGAATTGTAAAGAGTTCTGGCGGTGCTATTCGTTTGAATAGTGAGATTGGAAAAGGGACAGAATTCAATATTTATCTGCCCATCGCTGATAGCTATCTAAAAAAAGATGATGCTATGCAAATAAAAAAAAACGTTCAGGGTGGTAATGAAAAAATACTGCTGGTAGATGATGAAATTGTGTTGACTACATTGCACAAATCTATATTGGAGCGATTTGGCTATCAGGTTACTTCACGCAGCAGCAGTATCGAAGCTCTTGAGGCATTTCGTGCCAACCCCGATAAATTTGATATTGTCATTACTGATATGGCAATGCCAAACTTGTCTGGAGATAAACTTGCAGTTGAGTTAATTAAAATACGTCCTAATATTCCTGTATTACTATGCACAGGATTCAGCACAATCATGTCAGAAGAGAAAGCTCTTTCTATGGGTATCAAAGGCTTTTTAATGAAGCCGATTATAATAAGCGACCTTGACAAAAAAATACGTGAAGTGTTGGATGAAAAAATTCTGCTTTAGGATTTTTTAAAGTCATAACCACCTGATTTTATTTATGACGCATTTTTAAAAATCGATTTTTTACGAGCTCGTCAAAATTAATGAAAATTGCACAAGAGCACGGGACACGGGAGCATAACTCATGAAAAAAGGAATTGTTTTATTTATTATCGGGATGCTGTTTTCTGCTTCATGGAGTTATGCAGGGGATTCTATTAAAGTCACATTTCTTAATCCCAATGGAAAGGGAAACAGATTCTGGGATTTGCAAACATCCTTCATGCAAGCCTCTGCCAATGACCTGTCGATGGATCTGGAAGTTATTTATTCGACAGGAGGCCATCGCTATGAATACGAGGAGCTGGCAAAAAAAATCCTGACATCTTCAAATAAACCGGATTATCTCATAAGCATATTCAAAAAAGGAATTTCTGAACGAATACTTCAACTGGCTGAAAAGGAGGGCGTCCGGTATTTTACAATTAACACGGATATTTCAGGAGAAGAGCAAAAGTTAATAGGGAAGCCAAGAGAGAAATTCAAATACTGGATTGGACAAATGATTCCTGATGATACTCAGGCAGGATATCAATTGGCAAAAATCCTGATTGAAAAAGCGAGAAAATTAAACCTGAAGGGAACAGATGGAAAAATCCAGATACTTGGTATAAGCGGCTCAATGGACTCTTCAGCCGCACTTGATAGAAATGCGGGACTTGAAAAAGCAATTAAAGATCATCCAGATACTATTCTTCATCAAATCGTGTTTACAAATTGGGATCAGGAAGATTCCCGCCAGAGAGTTTCCAGATTCTTAATTCGCTATCCGGAATTGAACATCATCTGGTGTGCCAGCGATGGCATTTCCTTGGGAGTCGTACAGGCAATTGAAGAGAATGGGAAAATCCCGGGACAACATATCCTGACAGGAGGCATTGACTGGTCAAAAGAAGGATTGCAAGCTGTTAAAGAAGGGAAAATGCTAACTACGCTTGGTGGGCATTTCATGGAAGGTGGGCTGGCATTGGTATTATTATATGACTATCACCATGGAAAAGATTTTGCCACGGAATCAGGAATACGTATTACTACAGGATTCAAATCGATCACTTCTGAAAATATTCAAGCCTATGAAAACAAATTAAGAGTGGAGAAATGGGGCAGTATTAATTTCAAAAAACTTTCTAAAGTTTATAATTCGAAATGGGAAAAATATAATTTTGATTTAGAAGAGATTTTTGGAGAATAACCTTTTATCTCAATATCTTTTTCATCCTAAACCAATTCTCCAGTTTTTATCTCAAGCTTAATTTTTTATGAGCTTGACATGGCTGTATGGTTTCTCTGTTTTTGATTGACAGCCAGACCACTGACATATATAAAAAAGCCATGATTATTGACAGACATTAGAACTTTTGACAGACATTAGAACTTTGGTCGTCCCTTCCACAACTGGGGCGAAGATTACAGTGAACTACCACTACCCTGAAGGGATAGGGGTTTTACGCCATTCTTATAAATATTAACATGGAGATATATTATGAGTGAAAAGAAGAGAATACTTGTTGTTGACGATGAACCTGATTTTGCATCCATTGTCCAATCAAACCTGAAACGAGAAGGATTTGATGTTGATGTCGCCTATGATGGAAATGAGGCTATTGAAAAGGTAAAAGCCAATCCTCCGGACGCTATTGTTCTTGATGTCATGATGCCTGAAAAAGATGGCTATGAAGTGTGTGCCGAATTGAAGCGTAGTGAAAAATATAAGGACATTCCAATTATCATGCTTACGGCAGTTGCAGATCATGTAGGTTCCACACGCTATTCCCATGCTGACGGCATGAGCATGGAAGCAGATGACTATCTTCCTAAACCAGCCTCTGCTGAAGAAATTACTCAGAGTGTTAAGAGAGTTGTCTCTTGATCTGAAAAATCGGCAAGTTGACCCTAAAAACCGGCAGGGACGATATCAAGTCTTTTTCGTCCCTGTCTTTGTTTGATTAAAAGATTTTGTTTGATTAAAAAGATTTTAATGGTGACTATGAAAATATTCTGTATTTTAGGCGATGAAAGGGCGTTCCGCACAAAATCCCCAAACATGTTTTCAACTGTATTCAAACGCATTGGCATAAGTGCAGCATATGTCCCGTTCAAGGTATTTCCGGATCAGGTCGGAGCTGCCATGCAGAGCCTGAAATCATTAAATATTGATGGGGCAAATGTAACCATGCCTTACAAGTCATCTGTTATTCCACACATGAATATCTTGTCTGAAGGTGCAAATATTATCGGTGCTGTCAATACAATAATCCGCAATGGGCAGGAACTGAAGGGATACAACACCAATGCCATCGGTTTCATGGACACACTGGAAGAAAGAAATTTTAATGTAACGAATAAAAAAGCACTTGTGTTTGGCTCCGGAGGAGGTGCCAGAGCAGTGGTTTTTATTCTGAACTGGTTAAGGGCAGCTTCCATCCAGATATCGGGCAGAACAGCTCCTCGGGTTGACGATATCATTCGCAAGATCGGAGGAAATGCAACCTCTCTTGAAATAATGGCAAAAGATGCATCAGAAGCCAATATTATCATCAACACGACTCCAATATCTTCACCTGATGACTCACCGGAATTCACTCAGTTCATGGAACGTCAGGATTTCAAGGAGTGTGAAATGATTCTTGATCTCAATTATGGACATCAAGATAACATATGGCAGGCAAAAGCCAAAAAACTTGGTGTCCCCTTTATTGACGGCCTTACTCCTCTTGCTCATTCAGCAAGAAGAACACTGCTGCTCTGGACAAAAATTGATGTGGAAGCATCTGAATTTCTCAGAGCACTTGAAGCCATCTAAAAAGCATTTTTACGGTAAACGCTCATGACCGGAAGCTGGTCACCCCTGAGCATGAAAACCACAATGCATTTTCACAATAAACCACAATGCATTTTCACAGTAAATAAAGGAGATATGAACAATGGACAGAATTGACCCCCGCAAAATTCTGGTAATTGATGATGAGCCAAGTCTTAGAGAGGGTGCCAGAAGAATTCTTTCCAAAATGGATTTTGAGGTATTTCTCGCACCAAAGGGAGAAGATGGACTTGCAATTATTGAAATAGAACCCATCTCCATTGTTCTGCTTGACATGAAAATGCCCGGTATGGACGGCATGGAAGTACTAAAGCGAATCATGGCTCTGGACAGGGGTATCCTTGTTATTGTAATCACCGGATATGCCACGGTTGAGACTGCAATTGAGGCTATGCAGCGTGGTGCATACAACTTTATTCCCAAACCATATCAGCCTGATCAACTCAGAATAGCCGTCAGCAGGGCAAGGGAAAAATTAGAACTTGCCATTGAGACAAAGCGGCTTCAAGAGGAGAGAAAACGTACACTTGAAGATCTCCATACCGAACAGAGCAGGACTCTTACCATCATAGAATCTCTACCTAACGGTGTGATAGTAACCAATCCAGAAGGGAAAATTGTTCTTATAAATCCTGCATGTTACAGATATCTTGATATTGATCTACAAAAAGTGCCTGGTGCCATTAAAATTGAAGAGATATTTAATAACAGTGAGCTTTGTTCCCTTATCCTTGATATTTCAAAGGGAAAATACATTGATTACGCAGATATTCCAGCACATGAAATTGAAACTAAGAACAAAAAATTTTTTATGGTAAGATGCAGACCAGTGCTCGGGGAGAGAAAGGAGTGTCTTGGTGCTGTGGTCAATGTGGTTGATATCTCGACTATAAGGGCATTGGATCAGGTTAAATCTGAATTTGTCGCCAAGGTTACCCATGAGCTCCGTTCTCCGCTTTCAACCATACATGAGCAGTTAAACATGGTCATAGCGGGAAATATGGGAGAAAACAAAAATGGAAAGGGCAGCAGCGATGAAGATCAATATATTCTCTCCCGTGCAAAAGAAAAAACCAAAGCACTCATTGCAACTATAGGAGACCTTCTTGATCTATCCCGCATTGAGAGCGGAATGTCTTCCAAAGAGTCAAAGTCTGTTAAAGTTGATGAGCTTTTAAAAAACATCGGCGATTTCCTAAATGCCAGAGCCACTGCAAAAAAACAGACCCTGAATGTGATTACGCCTGAAAATCCACTTCCTCCTATTACTGCTGACCAGATGGCTCTTGAGAGCGTATTTGGCAATCTCATATCCAATGCCATCAATTATACTCAGGAGGGAGGGCAGATTGATGTAAGCTGCGATCTGACCGGAAACAATATAAGAGTAAGAGTTAAAGACAATGGTTTCGGGATTGATGCAAAGTATATGGACAAGATTTTTGACAGATTTTACAGAGTCAAAAATGACAAAACCCGTTTTATCAACGGTACAGGACTTGGACTTCCCATTGTCAAGGGGATTGTGGATTCCATGAATGGATATATCAATGTGGAGAGTGAAGTAAACAGAGGCACTGTCTTTACGGTACTGCTTCCGCTCAAAAAGGTTCCAATTGGGATTATGTAATGCATTGCATACTTAGTTGAAGTTCGAATAGGGTGATTGTGGAGATAGCAACATCCTTTGGCGAATGTTGCCGGAAGTGATCCAGTAATTCCAATGGACGTTTTTTGATAAGATATATGCAAATATTGGTATCCAGCAGATAATGCATCAGAAGAATTCCCTTTCCTGCATGAAAGGCTGATTTCGTCCATCTTTCATAAAATCTTCAGGAAATTCATCAAGAGATTCAAATAATAGATCCCATGTGGTTTCCATGGGTTCCAGAACAACTCGATTACCCTGTTTAAATATTCTTACCTCCTCTCCCGGAAGCCTGAATGCTTTGGGAAGTCTTACCGCCTGAGAACTCCCATTCTGGAATAATTTTGCCGTTTCCATTTTAATCCCCTTATTTTTATATATATCTTTAGTATATACGTAGCCTTTTGAAAGTCAAGCTGTTACAATATCTTTTGAGCAGTTAATTGTCAAAATAGTAAACGCTCAATGCAAATAGGCTTCAATATCTGCAGATTCCGGAAATCTTTCCAGAAACCGGTAAAGAGTTGCACGCCCTACCTTTAGATAACGTGCTGCCTTTGCCTTGTTGCCCCCAGTAATTTCAAGTGCTTTTTTGACTATATCAGCATCAAGTTTTCCAGAATATTTTTGAGGCTTATCAGAATACTCTGAGTGCTTATCCGAATACTCTGTGTGCTTGCCTGAATACTCTGATTGGTTGCCTGAATCCTGAACATTTTCATCTGAACTTGTCATGGGTCGATCAAATTCAGATGCTGGTTTAAATTTGGATACTGGCTTAACTGTTTGATTATTGAAATTGATGTTATGATGGTTCTCTTCCATGTTCCTAAGCTCCATAGGAAGATCTGAAGGCATGATTTGATTCTGTTTGCATTTCACAATCCCAAACTGCACAGCATTTTGAAGCTCACGAACATTTCCTGGCCATGAATAGTCCATCATTAAACGGACTGCATCTTTTGAAAAATCAGGAATCACAACATTACTGTCCGCTTTATTGTCATTTTTTGCCATCTCAAGAAAATGGGAAATCAAAAGAGGTATATCGTTACGTCGTTTTCTTAAAGGCGGTAGCTCAATGGGAATAACATTAAGTCGATAATAGAGATCTTTTCTGAAATTGCCTTTTTCAACTTCTGCTGCAAGATCCTTATTGGTTGCACTGATTATTCTAACATCAACCTGTATGCTCTTTTCTCCTCCAACTCGTTCAAAGATACCCTCCTGAAGAAATCGTAACAGTTTTACCTGAATCTGTTTCGGAAGTTCAGCCACCTCATCAAGAAAAAGAGTTCCCTTGTCAGCAAGTTCAAATCTTCCTTTCCGCTCTTTGATCGCACCTGAAAAAGCACCTTTTACATGACCAAACAACTCGCTTTCAACAAGCCCTTCAGGAATAGCCCCACAGTTGATCGGGACAAAAAGTGCTCCCGCCCTTTTGCTTTCATTATGCAAAGCATATGCTACCCGTTCTTTGCCAGTACCAGTTTCACCGCGGATATGCACAGGATAATCATATAACGCTACATCACGTATCTGCTGAAAAAGCTGGAGCATCAATTTATCCCTGCCAATGATACCAGAAAAAGATGTCATCTCTCTTGCTTTTACAGAAAGTGCGTAATGCTCTGTAATATCACGAAATGAAGCAACTACACCTTTTAGGGCACCTTGATCCAAAAGACCAGTAATGCTCATCTCGACTCGTCTTAAATCACCACCTTTTGTAGTAATAGTAAGGGGGTATTCAAGCGGCTTGATACTTTCAAAATTACTACTTCCAGGCTTGCTACTTTCAGGCTTACTACTTTCAGGCTTGATACTTTCAAAATTGCTACTCGCAGGCTTGATACTTTCAAGATTGCTACTTTCAGAAGTATGGCATTCTGATATATGAAATTGAGATATACTGTTTTCGGTGCAGAACGAACAGCGTTCACCACAAAACGGAGCATCAAATACATCATGGCAATCACGTCCAATTACTTCCTGTTTTGAATAGCCAGTTATCTTTTCAGCTGCTCTGTTGAAAAAAATAATCGTTCTTTTTGTGTCATGAGCAATAATGCCATCTCTTAAATTATCCAGCACAAGTTCAAGATTTTTTCTGTCAAGTATTAATCTATCCATACTATTTTTTTAATCTCCGGCAATATTCCGAAATATTCCAATATTCATTTAGGCATAGTTTTCCAGATAATTATT
>JADGBP010000004.1:12205-16315 GCA_015231395.1 Desulfamplus sp.
TCTTGATGCACCTTCCAAAAGTTTCTTGATGCAACAGTATCTGGTCCAAGGTAAGGATGGTGGGGCTTTGACTTATATTGGCTGCCAATTTACTTTTCTGGAAAACTATATAGAACAGTAGTATTATCACTGCTGATAATGAAATTAGAGTTGGCAATCGAACTTCCGGATAGCCTTGATTGTCCACCACGGACAGCACGTACATGATATCCGTCTGATGATTTAGGATGATAATATTCAACTCCATCTGTAAAATCCACTTTCCATGCATTATCAGGAAAAGCTGCAACAGTATTGGCTGTCCAGTAATAGGATGGTGCAGTATTTGAAAAATATGTGGTATCAACAGCAGGATTGGATCTTCCAAGATTCAAAATAGAATTAAGCTCCTGTTTTGTGGGCATTCTCCAGTCTGCAAATCCGCCGAGTTTTTCGCTATTCATGGCGTTGATAAAATCCAGAGTATCTGTTTTATCTCCTGGTGTCCCTTCTACTCCTCCGTTGGTATCGGGATTGATGTCATACCATGTGTAGGTGTTGTCGGCATCATGGATATTGTTGTAATCAGGAGTGTAATCATGGGCTTTTTTTGCCTCCCAGATAAGACCGGTGACATTATCTTTTACCATTGCCCAGTCAGACGCACTATCGGGCAGTGATGCACCTGAAGCATCTAACTTGGTAAATGACATGGGGTTAAAGTTGTAGTCAGAGTCTTCACCAAAGGTTGTTGTATAATCTCCTGTTTGACCGGTGTCAGGAATAGGACTTTGCATGTGCGGATCCATAAGGGAAAATGCCGGAGTTGCAAAGCAGCCAAGTAAAATTAAAACAAAAATAGTGTTTAATTTAAAATGATAGTTAATTTGAGTCATAGCTCCCCCTCACAATTAAGATGTTATTGGTTTTCATATGTTTTCATTCAGGAATTTCAATACTGTAATAATTGCAGCTAAGCTGCTCATGTGCTTATATCAAAAAAATGTAGCAACGCTTATTAAATAACGTTCCAAAAGCACCATGAAGGAACCTAACGGGACAACACTGAATGCCTTATATATCCGACTTAAAAAGATCTTCGGTTTCTGTTACAGGTTCATCTGACTCTTCAGATGTTGGTACAAATGACCGTGTGGGCAGAGTATCCTCCTTGAAGCATTCAGATATCACCTCGCCATATTCACCGTCAGAAAGGAATCCTGTTGCTGGATTAACATTATGGAAAACAACCCCTTCTGGAACATTGAATGACATGACTGATTTGCCCTCAAGTGCCCCTTTCATATACTCCAACCATATCGGTAGGGCTGATTTAGCACCACTTTCTCCGCTTCCAAGAGACTTATCCTTGTCAAATCCTACCCATACACCAGTGGTATATCTTGGAGTATAACCCACAAAAAGTGCGTCGTGTATATCATTGGTTGTACCTGTCTTGCCGGCTGCGGGACGACCAAGCTCTTTTGCTTTGGTAGCGGTACCTGATTGGACTACACTTTCCATCATATTGGTCATTATATAGGCAGTACTCATATCAATAACCTTCTCTTTCTTTGAGTATGCTTCTTCAACTATCTGATTGTCTCTGCCAACTATTTTTGTAATAAATACCGGCTCAACCAGATAGCCAAGATTGGAAAAGACCGTATATGCCTTGACAAGCTCTACGAGAGGCAGTCCGCATGATCCAAGAGCAATGGAGAGATTCTTCTCAATTGGAGAGGTGATACCAAGTTTTCTGGCGTACTCAATCACATAATCAACACCTATATCCTGCACAATCTTGACTGTCACCACATTGCGGGATTTTACCAGAGCCTCTCTAAGTCTTGTAGGTCCATAAAATGCCTCTTTATAATTCTGGGGTTTCCATATTTTGTTGCTGCCGTCCTTGAACGCAATGGGAGAATCAATAATTATGGAAGATGTGGTATAGCCCTTATCAAGGGCAGCAGCATATATAATAGGCTTAAATGCAGACCCTGGCTGCCGTTTTGACTGAACCGCCCTGTTAAACTGACTTCTCTGATAATTTCTTCCTCCAACCATTGCCTTGACATGACCGGTCTCTGCTTCAATACTTATCAAAGAACCCTCAACTTGAGGCTCCAGTTCCAAAGAAAATTCCCACACCATGTTTTGTGCATTTTTTGTTTTTTGTTTAACAGATTTTTTATTTTCAGACTTTTTCCCTTCTCCGCTCTCTTTTTCCAATTCTATCTCATTTTGTTCTGTGTTCTTTTTATTCTGTTTATCTGCGTTCTCGTTTCTTTTTTTGCTCTCTTTTGTATCTTCAATCTCACGCAAGGCTTTTACCATGAAAACATCGCCTATTTTCAGGGCAGTTTGAGAAGAATCCTTTGAGAACTGAGCTTCAGATGAGGATTCGGCTTGAGCATTGTCAGTTGATTCAATCTGCTGCATTGCCCATGGCATGTCACTTATATCAATAATCCCGCTGATATTGCCCACCCTGACCTTGACTCTTGAAATATCTTTATCTACTTCCAAATCTATAATAACGCCTTTATAAACCTTGTTTTTCTCCAGAATACCGCCATTAGGAATGGATGCGGCTATTTTTCGACTAAAAGAATCAATGCCAAGAGATGAGATATTTTTGAGCGGACCTCCGTAGCCATGACGCTTATCAATTGCGGCAAGCCCATTTAGCACTGCTTTTTCGGCTATTTTTTGAAATTCGATATTTACTGCCGTGTAGATGTTGATACCTTGATTATAAATCATATCTTCGCCGTATTTTTCAATGACGTATCTTCTTACGTATTCAGTGTACCAGGGTACTGTCTCACTGAACCAGTTTTTTCTTGGCTTGATATCAAGATTTACGGACATTGCCTGATTCATCTGGTCTTTTGAGATATAGTTCTCTTCCAGCATTCTGTTCAGCACATATATTTGCCTCTGCCTTGCAAGTTCGGGATTTTTAAAAGGAGAGTAGCGACTGGGAGCCTGCGGCAGTCCTGCCAACATGGAGCATTCGGCAAGACTTAAATCTTTTGCAGGTTTACCAAAATAATTTTCAGCGGCAGCTTCCACGCCATAGGCGGCGTGTCCGAGATAAATCTGGTTTAGATACAAAAAAAGAATCTCTTCTTTGGAAAATGTTTTATCAATACGATAGGCAAGTATAGCCTCCTTGATTTTTCGTTTGTATGTCCGTTCCGGTGTGAGCAAAAAGGATTTGGTCACTTGCTGGGTAATGGTGCTTCCTCCCTGAACAATGGATCCTGCCCGCATATTTTTAATAAATGCCCTTATAATACCGATCAGATCAATGCCCACATGTTCCCTGAATCTTGAATCTTCAGCAGCAATAAAAGCATTTATAAGGTCGGGTGGCATATCTGAAAGAGGCATAACAATACGCCTCTCCTTGTAGAATTCTCCTATTTTGGTGCCGTCATCTGAAAAAACATTGGTTATGGTAGGGGGTCTGTAATCTGTTAAATTGTTAATTTTAGGAAGTCCATGATTGATATGAAGATATAATAGAGTCAGAAAGGTCAGAATACCTGCCATGCAAAGAAATACAAAGCCAAATGCCCACTTCAAAAAGGTTGAAAAAAAACTTTTCTCAGGTCTTTTCTGGTTTTTCCTATGGCTCTTCTCGTTTTTACGATAAAATCGCGTTTGCTCAAAGTTATTTTTTAGCAAACGCTCTTCATTAAAAGGTTGGAAAGGTTCTTCAAAAGTTTTTTTATTGAGCGATTCTCCAAGCAGAGGTTCTTTACGCAACAGTTCTCTATTCATAGGTTCTCTATGAAGAATCTCTCTATGCAAAGGCTCTCTATTCAGAGGCTCTCTATTCAGAGATTCTCCACGCAGAGATTCTCCACGTAATGACTCTTCACCCAGTGGATCTTCCTGAATAGCTTTTTTTTTAATTTTAAATATATTTAAGTTGAAAAATGTTTTAGAGAACGTTTTTTTAAAAATAGATTCGCTTGATTTTTTTTTCTGAAAGGCTCTTTCCTGAAAACCCAAGTCATCCTTTAATGTCTTCATATTTTTATGCTTGTATCCCGTATGTTTTTTTATTCAGGAATTGCAATCCTGTAATAAGTGCAGAGAAGCTGCTTATATTTC
>JADGBP010000004.1:16413-19997 GCA_015231395.1 Desulfamplus sp.
CTGAAAGGCTCTTTCCTGAAAACCCAAGTCATCCTTTAATGTCTTCATATTTTTATGCTTGTATCCCGTATGTTTTTTTATTCAGGAATTGCAATCCTGTAATAAGTGCAGAGAAGCTGCTTATATTTCTCGTATAGGAATTTCAATCCAACGATAATTGCAGCAAAACTGCTTATGTTCAATTGATCAAATTTTACATTTATCCAATACTATAGATGTCTGTAAGTAGCAGATAAAATTCAACATGGCAAGAATCTTGATTATTCTTCATGCTCTCCTCAAAAAAGATAAGGAGATACCATGGTTTTAAAAATGGATACCATGGTTTTAAAAATGATTTGATATTTGATCCATACAAAGTTATAAAATATATTTTTATAATTATTGATTTTTATAGCTAATTGTCTGTGAATAACAGGTGTCAAAGGCTTATGCTCTAAAGAGTAGGGTTCACTTGGAGAAGTTTATGAAACCTGATAAAAAGGAAGATTTGTTTAATGATAAAACCTGATTTTGTCAAAACTGGCGGGCTTGTGCCAGCAATTGCCCAGGATCATTCTACTGGTGAAGTGCTGATGCTTGCCTATATGAATGAAGATGCGTGGAACGAGACAGTGGACTCGGGAATGGCAACATATTATAGCAGGTCAAGAAAAAAACTGTGGAAAAAAGGTGAGACATCGGGCAATCTTCAGATTGTAAAGGAGATTAGAATTGACTGTGATGAAGATACGGTTCTTCTGAAAGTGGAACAGATTGGCAATGCTGCCTGTCATTTAGGATATAAAAGCTGTTTTTTCAGAAAAGTAAATTCAGATGGGACTCTTGATATTGTTGAAAAAAGAATGTTTGATCCCGAAACAGTCTATGGTAAATAACCATACCCGCATTTAAACTCAAACTGTCTTAGCTTTTAACTCAAACTGTCTTAGCTTTTAACTCAAACTGTCTTAGCTTTTAACTCAAACTGTCTTAGCCGTTAACTAAAAATATCTTAGCCATTAACTAAAAATATCTTAGTCGGATTCTGGCTATCCATAATCATGAAAACTACAAAAGAAGTTTATTTAAGGAATTTATATGAGAAAATTACTAAAACTCGGCATTCCCAAAGGAAGCCTTCAAGATGCAACCATTTCCCTGTTCAGACGATCAGGCTGGAAAATAAATGTCAATGGCCGAAGCTATTTCCCTGATATTAATGATGATGACATTGAATGTGCTCTGTGCAGAGCTCAGGAGATGTCCATTAATGTGGAGAGCGGTGTGATTGATGCCGGACTCACCGGAAAAGACTGGATTGCTGAACACGGTTCGGATGTCCATGTTGTATCAGATCTGATCTACTCAAAAGTCAGTGCCAGACCTGCAAGATGGGTTCTTGCTGTTGCCGGAGATTCTACCATGAACCGTCTGGAAGATCTTGAGGGCAAGACTATATCGACAGAGATGGTGCAATTTACAAAGCGATACTTTAAAGAACGCAATATAAATGTTAATGTCAAATTCTCATGGGGTGCGACAGAGGCAAAGATTGTTTCTGGACTTGCTGATGCAATTGTTGAAATCACCGAAACAGAGAGCACCATCCGTGCCCATAACCTCAAGGTGATCCATGAGATTATGCAGACCAATACACAGCTTATTGCCAATAAAACCGCATGGCAGGATCCTGCAAAAAGAAAAAAAATTGAGCAGATCGCGTTGCTTCTCCAGAGTGCTCTTGTGGCTGACCGGCTGGTGGGGATTAAGATGAATGTTCCTGAATCAAAAATGGGCAGTGTCATAGCATTGCTTCCAAGCCTAAACGGACCTACAGTGGCTCCGCTGTATCAATCTGACTGGTTCGCCATCGAGACAATTGTAGATACCAATGTTGTAAGAGATTTGATTCCAGAGCTTATAAGAGCTGGTGCGGAAGGGATTATTGAGTATCCGTTGAATAAAGTTATTTGACATATGTTTTCGTATCGGAATTTAAATCCAACGATAATTGCAGCGAAGCTGCTTATGTTCTTTGTCTTCGAAGCAGAAAGCCCAGAAGTTTTCTGCTTCGGGTTAAATCACTACCTGATTGCAGATTGCAGGACTACCCCAATTTTTTAAGGAGAAAAAGAAATGGCCGCAATATATATCACCGGAATTACCATTGTAATGCTCAATATTGCCGGAATAGGTTTCGTAATCTTCCTGCTCTTTTTCAACATGTCGAAAAGCCAGTTAAAAAAGGCAAATTTTGAAAAAAATACCACCATAAATGACAGCATTCAAGATAGCCTTGATAATTTTTCCATTTCTGACGCAAATGTCGATAATGCTGGAAGAGAGGGCATCAAAGTAGTCAGAGGAACATCAACTTCCCGTAGCAAATCAGCGGCAGGAACTGCTATCATAGGAGCAGCGGCTATCACAGGAACCGCTGCTGCCGCAGGAGCAGCAAGCGGCAATATGCAAAAGAAAAATGAATTTGATAATATTGATGATATACTCAATGATCTTGACCTTAGCGATTTTGATGATCTGGATCTTGATGACTTTACCTAATCATAATGAGCAATGAGTCATGGGCAATGGATAAATCATGGCTATTCATTTATCCATTTATCCATTTATCCATTTATCTATTTATCCATTTTTTCTGGATGGCCAGCTCTTTCTTTTTTCCTTCTGTTTTACAGACGCACAGCATGTCTCAATAGAACCATGACCCAGCAGGGCGTTGACTTCCTTAAATAAAGCAGGATCAGGCGATAGATTATTATCACTGGAGAGCTGAACCACAACTGAGGAGCTCTGTGACACCTTGATCTCCAGAAAGACGTTACAGCTTCCAGGGTACCTGTCAATAATCGTTTTCAACCTGTCAAGGCTCTTCTCGCTCGAGTTGGAAGCATCCGTTTGAATAACAATATTGGCTGTCCACTCCTGCTCTGCTCTATCAATTGGAACAATAGACTCTGCAAGGAGCTTGATGCTGTTTTCACGCTTCTGAACCTCTGCCTGAACAATGACCACATCTTCATTGGAAATAATCTGATGAGCCTGAGCATACACTTCAGGAAAAACAACCACTTCCACACTTCCATGAATATCATCAAGTGCTGTAAATGCCATTGTGTCTCCCTTTTTTGTCTGCAATACCTTGACTGGTCGAATTGTGCCGCCCATACGGACAGTCTGCTTTTCGTTCATCTCATGGAGATTCAATGAAGTAGCGTTGGCATATTTAGCGATAATATCCCTGTATTTTTCAAGAGGATGTCCAGTAACATAAAAGCCCAGAGTCTCTTTTTCAAGGGCAAGAAGCTCACTGCTCTCCCACTCCTCGATATCCGGCATCGCTGGCAGAGTGACCGGCAGGGAGCTGCCTCCATCCATATCTGCAAAAAGATCCATTTGGGCATCAGCCTTGTCTTTCTGTATCCGGCTTCCATGCTCAAACGCACTTTCCAGAACCGCTATCTTGAATGCTGTCATTTATGGTGGTATTTTTTTCAAAATTTGCCTTTTTTAACTGGCTTTTCGACATGTTGAAAAAGAGCAGGAAGATTACGAAACCTATTCCGGCAATATTGAGCATTACA
>JADGBP010000500.1 GCA_015231395.1 Desulfamplus sp.
GTTAAGGTAATGGGATTGATGTTTATGTTTTTCAATAGTTAAGGTAATGGGATTGATGTTTATGTTTTTCAATAGTTAAGGTAATGGTTATTGATGTTTATGTTTTTCAATAGAACCCACGTAGCAACAATCTACGGGTATTCGCTTCGCAATTAAGATATTTTAAGGATAAATTATAGCTATGTTTGTAATAAAATGGATACAAAACACAAAATGGGTAACTGTAGGAATGAAGATTCTTGCGGGTGTTGCTATTGCATCTAATATTTTTATAGGTGGGCTTCTATATTTTAATCTTCATTCAAGCAAAACTGTTGAAAATACCGTAAATGAAGTTCTTCAAATTCGTGAAAAACTTAGCTCTAATCTTAGAGCAGCTTTGGTAGAGCTGCAAAATCAATTTTTATCCTTGCCCGATTTTTTCCATACTGATCCACATACCAAGATAGTTGAGACAATAAACAAAGAGTTTAAAGTTTTATCTAAAAATACCATAGAGGGTAGAGATGCCTACACAAGCCTATTTTCTCGTAATGAGAGAAGAGATTTGGCAAAGGGGCAGTTCGTGGTAAAAATTGATAATGGTAAGTTAACTGCATCATTTGGGATTTTTGATGATGCTGGTAATTTTAAAGATTCTGTTGAATCTATTGAGCTTGGTTTGAACAATATTGAATCAAATATTGAATCAGAAGCTGAAAATCTTATAGCCACTATAAAAAAGATCAATCAAGAGGCAGACAGTGCTGATGCTGTAAAGCAAAAAATTTCTGAACTTGGCTCAATAGTGGCTGATGCTGCTATGAATGCAGAAAAGACCCGTAATGAAATTCTTGATCACGTTGAGCAGATAAATGGTATGGAACATAAATTGAATGATATACGCAAATATCAAAGAAAATTCACCGTAGTAATGGGGATAACTGCTATTTTAGCAAATATGGCTGTATTGTTTGTTCTTGTTCGGCTAATTGTTGAACGCCCACTTTATCACCTTACCCATACAATTGATGAGATAAGAGCTGGAAAAAATCCAGATATTCGCTGGGGGCATAGAAAAGATCAGATTGGAGTATTGTCAGGTGCTATTTTAAATTTTAGAGAAGCACTTTCTACAATAAGAGAAGAAAATGAACGAAAGGTGAAAGAGAGTGTAATAATTGACGAGATTTTTGAGATGATTAACTCAGTTGTTCAGACTCTTGAAGAGCGGGCAAAAGAAATGGTCAACTGTGCAGACACCTTGCATGAATTGGCTACAAATACTGGTAGTCAATCTGAAAGCGTCCACCTTAGGGCAAATGATACTGCAATGCACACAGACAATGTATCACGTTCAACTACCCATCTTCAGACTGTAGTTGAGAATATAAACTCTCAAATATTGAACCAAAATGTGCTTGTAAGTTCCATTATTGAAAAGAACAGCCAATCCCATTCCAATATAAAACAGCTTAATCAGTCAATTGTTGATATTAACGGCATTATCTCAATGATTCGGGATATAACTGACCAGACAAAGATGCTTGCCCTTAACGCTACCATAGAGGCGAGTCGGGCTGGCTCTGCGGGTCAGGGGTTTTCTGTAGTGGCAGGCGAGGTAAAAGCACTCTCAATAAAAACTCAGCAGGCAACTAAAGCGGTAATGGAAAAAGTAGCTGCAATAGAGCAGGCAAGCTCTGTGTTTGTCGGAAATCTTGATGATATTGACAGGAGGATAGTTGATCTCAACGATGTTACTAAAAATATTATGAAAGCGGTTAATGAGCAAAAGCAGGTAACTGACAATATTGCGGGGCTTGCAGGGCAAACATCTGAGAACACTAAAGATGTATCAGCTTCAATTGAGGAAGTTAGTAATGCAGCAGGACAAACCCGTAATCTTTCAAAGCAGGTTCATATCTATTCAGATGAGATAGCCAGTCAATTGACAAAACTGCTTCAGGACACCTCAGAAAAGCTCAATCAACTCAGCAGGCTTTCAACTGATATACTTTCAACTGATATACCTAATCATTCACAATCTGTTTTACCTCTCGCAAATCCAGCCTGATTCTGGCAAATCCAGCCTGATAGACTCTATCTTTGATGGTCGCAGAACACTAATCAAAATTAACCAAAAACTAATATTCCCCTAATACTCTTCTAATATTCTT
>JADGBP010000501.1 GCA_015231395.1 Desulfamplus sp.
CTCTGCCCCCGTTAATAGAATTTTATGAACCTCCTGAGTTGATAGTAATACCAGAGACTTATGTCTATGTTGTCCCTGACGTAGAGGAAGAGATATTTTTCTATAATGGCTGGTGGTGGCGTCCATGGGAAGGACACTGGTATCGCTCACAAAGCTATGATGCAGGTTGGGAATATTATCAAAGAGTGCCATCTTTCTATATAGAGATTCCTTCAGACTGGCGAAACAGCTATAGACATAATCGTTGGAGAGGGCGTGAATGGCATCACCAGCGAACACATCACCGTGATGTTCAGCGAAACTGGAAAGAATGGGAGAATAGAAGGTATTGGGAAAATCAAAACAATTGGGGAGTGCATGATTTAAAGCCTCGAAGGAACGAACATGAACGAAATTATAACCGCCGTTCGTATGAAGAAGTGCAACAAAGAGGGTATCAACCCCAATTAAATGAACGAAATTATAGTAACCATAATGATAGAGTAGCCCCTGAACAGAACTACAATAACCGTCATAAAATATTCAACCATGAACAGGAACGCAGTGTGCAAGATTTACCCACCCGAACAAGGGAACATGAACAAAATTATAATAACCGTAATGAGAGGGTGCTCCCAGCACAGGATTACAACAAACTCCGTCCATATCAAGATGTTCAACAAAGGGAGTACCAGCAACAATCAAATGAACAATATACGAATAAACGTAATGTAAGGGATAACCACGAACAGAGGCGTAATAACCACCGTCAATTTCAAGCAGTAGAACAGAGAGAATTTCAGCCACACTCAAACTATAGCAGACAGAATAGGTCACAAAATGACACGGGAAGGGCTATACAGAATTTTGAAAGACGCAAATCACAACCCTGATAAAAGAACCATGAAAAGATAAAAAAACTGATAAGGCTGCCTGAGTCAATCAAACAGCCTTTTCAATTTTTTATTGAATATGCAGAGTAAAAAAAATTTCAAATTATGGCGGAATAGAATAGATGAATATCTTTCGGCATCCTTCATATCACCCCAAAAGTAGTTTACACTTTTTTTGAGGCACTTCCCTAAAAATGGGGTTCTTGATTCAGAAAGTGTAAACTGGCAAATGAAGGATGCCTGATTTTTTACCATCTCCTGTTTTTTTATTTATTCTATTTTGCTTAGTTGGTGTTTATTCACTACATAACCATCAAAAAGTTTTGCAAACTCTCCATTTGCCTTAATCTCTGCAAGCCCCTTGTTAAATGCGTCAATAATCTCTTTATGTCTTGGATTTGCAAGACCTGCTGAAACATATAGATTGTTGCTGGTAAACGAGTTCTCTGTAAACCTGATTTTAGCCAGCATAGAGGGGTCAGCTTTTGCAATAATTACTCTGGCTACGATTTCATCTTCCAATGTAAGGTCAAATCGTTTACCAATAAGTTTTTTGATATTTGTAATAACGTCAACAGCATCTTCACGTATGAAATCTTTTGATACCTGAAACTCATCACTGTAATTATAAGCTCTTACAGTTCCAACCTTTTTTCCTTTAAGACTTTCAATTCCATTATATTCAAAAGGGTCATCAACTCTTTTTATAAATTTTACCGTATTAACAGCATAAGGTTCGCTGAACAGCATGGAATTTTTGTTATGTTCATTCATCCAGACATCTGGAAGAATGTCATATTTTCCCTGAATTGTAAGAGCTTCTGCTCTTGCCCAAGGCACATACTCCATTTTAACAGTGTATCCTTGAGTCTTGTATGCTGCCCGAATAATTACAAGAGAAAGTCCCTCTTCTGGGTCTTCTGGATCAACAAAAGGTGGATAGGGGTCTGCCGCAGCTATAATAGTTTTTTCTTCTGCTGAACAAGGGATTTTAAATAGTGTTGTAGATAGGGTTACAAACAGCAATGCAAAAATGGTAAATATGATTATTTTTTTCATAATATTTCTCCTTTTATTACCTTTAAGTATATAGTTGTTGCTACAAATCTCAATTGACCCAAAGAATCTCAACAATTTTCATCATACTCATAAATCAAATCATCCCCATGTGCTGTAGCCAAAATGGGTATAAATTCACCTTCCAAACAAACAGCATCACCGTTTTCATTTGGCAACTCTTCTGGAAAAAAGGTGAAATCTTTATCATTTAAAAAATCTTCT
>JADGBP010000502.1 GCA_015231395.1 Desulfamplus sp.
AGCTTACAAACTGCAAATAATGTCAACAAAATTTAGAGGCTTCAAAGATAAAAAATGACAAAGAGTTCAAGAGAATAAGCTGAATGGAAATTAAGACAACTCCAAAATCACCAAATAGTTATTTTTGGCTATTACTAACTATGGACAAAACGTTAAGACCCCCGCCAGTCAAGGCTCTCAGAATTTTTTCAAAAAAGTGTTGCTTTGAAATGGTTAGTTTTATATATATAAAACTATTAATTAACTATTTAAGGAGGTCTATCATGGGATATTTAACAGGTATTGAAAAAGGGTCTGACATAACCGTTGAACCTATACGAAAGATAAAAGATATTAAAGCCGTCTCCAAACTTTTAGACTCCAACCCTCGTAACTACCTGCTGTGGATTATGGGCATCAACAACGGACTTAGAGCTTCTGATTTAGTTAGATTAACATTTAATCAGGTGCAGGGTCTTAAAGTCGGTGATGCAGTTAAAATCGTAGAAACTAAAACAGGAAAAGAAAATTTTTTAGTTATCAATAAATCAGTTCATAAAGCTCTACAGCACTATATAAATGAAGTTAATCCTGATCCAGAAGATTATCTATTCCCCTCAAGAAAAGGTAGCAGCCACATATCGAGCCACACTGTAGGTAAGATGATTAAGTCTTGGACTGCATCCATTAACTTAGAAGGTCAGTATGGGGCACATACATTGAGAAAGACATGGGGTTACCATCAAAGAGCCAATCATGGTGCAAGTTTTGAACTCATCTGCAAACGGTATAACCACTCTTCACCTGCAATAACCATGAGGTATTTAGGTATTGAAGATAAAGAGGTCTGTAAGATGCTGATGAATGAGATTGGCTAACTTACTCTTTCTTCTTCTTCTTTTTTTCTTCTTCTATCCATTTCATGTCCTCTTCAAATTCTTTTAAAAAGTTTTCAATGATTTTTATATTATCTTCATGTGTCCGTTCTTTTTTATTAAGAGGCTCATAATTATTTCTATATTCTCTTGCTCCTACCGCTGCCCAAAATTCATTCGCCATAGCTACCTCACTTTTGTTATTTTTATTACATCTCTCTTAAATCCAATCTGCACATACTCCCACTGCAAACCATACTGCCACCAACTGTAAATATCACTGATACCATCAAAAACTGAGGCGGTACGTATGTCTATATTGTGCCACCTGTGCAAACTCTTATCAGAGATGACACCTTCATCTTTTAAGACATCAACAGTGAAATTAAGTAACTCTTTCTTTGCCTCTGCCACTGCTGTTTTTTCAACAAAATCCTGCATCGTACCTTCCTGTAATATTGCCATTATTAGTAAAACAGGCTAAAACCCACCATAACCTTGATTTAATTAATTATTAAGACTAAATTAACCTACAGTTTCAGTAGGTTTAATATATAGCATACATCATTTACAACTAAAAGTTGGTAAAACCAAAAAAACACTATGTTTACAATAAAATATATCGCAGAGGATACTGGTCTTAGTATCCCATACATAAGAAAATGCGTGGAGCAGTTAGATGAAGTTCTTAAACCTCACTATACTAAAGGGGCGTGCAACAAAATTCAATTCTCCCAGGGCGGATATATAATATTTGACCAAATCAAGCAGTTAAAGGCTCAGGGACTCAATCTTACAGCTATTAAGGAGCATCTGGAGCAATCACTTAAAGAGTATAAACAGGGTGAAACTGTAGATCAAAACCTACTAAATCCGACTCAAATACCAGCTTCAGACATGAATCTCTTTAACAAACTCTTTCAGGAAAAAGAGGATAGATTAAAAGAAAGAGCTAAGTATGAACAGCTTCTAATTGACTCAGAACGCCAATCACTAAAAGAGAAAGAAGAATATCAGCAGCGAATTAGTGAGTTTGAGCAGGTTTCCACTCATCTTAAAAGTCAGCTACTCTATCTCACTGACGGCAGAACCCCAGAAGAGGTAAAAAAACAATGGCAGCAGGAGCAGTTAGACAAACAACGTATAGCTTGGATTTTAAAAGAGCTTGAAAATCTTGAGGGCATATTTTCCATTGTTAATTACTTCAAAAGAAAAAAGCTCTACAAGGAACTGCAGGAACTAATGATCAAGTAAGCCAATACACTACCACCATCCAGTGATGCAACTCACCCACGG
>JADGBP010000503.1:0-281 GCA_015231395.1 Desulfamplus sp.
TAATTATCGTAGTGATGTTGAAGTATTCTGAAATTCGCATGGCAATACGTCTAATATAAACGCCTATTTTTCTTTCCTTTTGTTGCTATCCTTAGAACCTTTTTAAATATTCAGGCTCTGAAACGAAATTGTTTGCCAGATGATATTTCTTATTTATTCCAATGAGCTGTATCATAACGTCTTTTTATTGTATGTTTTTCCTATAAAAATAGAAATCATCTCTTAACGATGTTGATTCCCAAGGTGTCTGCTCTTTTCCTTTCTCTTGCTCTACAGTTACA
>JADGBP010000503.1:390-2150 GCA_015231395.1 Desulfamplus sp.
CAATTTTTCCAGGTGAAGTTGCGTAAGCAATCAATGAGCCTGACGGAGCATTCATAAAAACCAAACCCTTGCTTTGAGCACTTCTTGACCAGCTTCTTTCAAATGGATTATTTCGGCAGGCATCTAAAATCATTATATTGGTTGGATTTCCTGTATCTTCCATTTGAGCAAGCACTCTGCCTGCTGGAAGGCAATCATAATCAACTTCGTTTTCGCTTTTTGGGGCAGCGTCAATAGGAATTAAGGAATGAGTCTTAAATAACTTACCCATTTCGGAATAGTCCACTGTTGATAGGCGTGTATTCCCGCTTTGTAAATGGGAACTTTATTTCGTGCTCATTCCTAAATAGTTTTCGCCTTTAATTTGCGTTCCATGTCCAGCGTAGAAAAACAATCCAACATCATAGTTTCTCAACTGTCTGCCAAAATCATCAATTGCCCGCTTCATCGCTTTTTGGCTGAGATTTTCATATTCAAGAGTCTTAAAACCTAATTTTTTAAGGACGTTGCCAACGGCACGGGAATCATTGACAGGGTTTTCTAATGGGGCGTTGATATATTTCCCAATAACCAATGCAATCCGCCTGTCTGCAAGCTGGGGCTTTGCGTAAACTATTGGCTGTTGGATTAGTTGGGGTTGTTGAATCTGTGTTTGCTGAATTGGCTGAATTGGCTGAACAGTTGGAGTTGACTGAGTTTTCTGCTCCGCTGGTTTGGTTTGGGAGACTGTTTGGGATTCGGATTTTTGATTTAATGCTGGTTGCTGAGTAATGATTTGAGATTGAGTTTGTTGTTGAATGTTTGGAATTTGGCTGATTGCTTGTTGCGGAACATTCTGAGACTGAGCTTGTGGCTGAATGGCTGACGGTTGTGATACAGTTTCTGTTTTTGGGGTGTTGTTAGCTGGTTCATTAACTGCATATTGCCAGACAATCTTATCATTAACTGCAAATAGCTCGCAGCCTTCTCCACATTTTGATAAAGCATTTTTTTTTGCATGATCTAAAGTCTTTTTTTTCACATAGCTCCAGTAAAATTTACTCCTATCTTTTGGATTAAGAGCAAATACTTTACTCCTATTATCCCATGAACTATTAAATGATGTAATCCATTTAAAATAATTTATTAGCTCCGTTTTATCTTCCTCTGAAGTAAGTTGTGCCAATTCTAAAGCCTTAGTCGTCTTTTCATCATTTATAGTTTTGAAAACATTTTTATTAAAACCATCTTTCCATCCTTGCCTATATTGAGCATCTTGAAAATATTTTCTCTCATTTTTTTTATAATCTTCTCGGGTATCGTGAACTAAACCATAATTATCTTTATTAAGATAATTGATATTTGGAGATACAGCACGACCGCTTATAACACCGTGTCTATATCCTTCCTGATAACTTTCTGACGTGTTTTCTTGAGCATTTATTGAAGTTTGAGAAAAAGAAAACAAAAGCAAAAACAATACTACAAAAATTCTGGTGAGTTTCATTTTTTTGGAGTCTCGTTTTTTTGTTGTTTGCATCATTAGATTTAATAAGCCCGCTATTAACTAATTATGGGCTTCCATATAAGAGCGTAACAATGAGTTAATAAGATTCTGATAAGAAATATTTTGTTTTTTATACCATTCCATTAGGTCTGAATCCAAAACAAGTTTTATTTCGGTTTTTGCTGTTTGCTGTATTAAGGCTTTCTCAAACATATCTTCTGTAAGTTCAGGAGAATCTTCATCATAAATAATATCTTTATCTTCCATAGTGTTT
>JADGBP010000504.1 GCA_015231395.1 Desulfamplus sp.
ATTCTCTTGATCAGAGTAAAATCCCTTGGGTGATCTTTCTCATAATTATCAAGATCTACTGTTGCCCCGACGAGAATCTTGTCCAGATCAACACCGGAAAGCTCCCCATAGCCAGAAAGTGCGGAAAGATTAAAATAGAGAGAGTTGAGTTTTTCATACGCAAACCCTTTTTCCACAAGCTTAGAAGCAAGATTGACCATGGAATCAAGATGATCACTTACCTTCGGGTATGCCTGGGCTTCCCTGATTTTGAGAAGATTCAGATCATGCTTAAAGAGCTTTATGTATCTGTCTGTAAATTCGGCAAGACTTTCTCCAGTCTTTTCAGAACCTTGAATGGTCTTATCATCCATATCTGTGATATTGACAACATGGTTCACCGCGAGTTTTCTGTATTCAAGATAGCGGCAGAGAAGGTCAGCACAGACAAACCTACGGAAATTACCCGGGTCTAATGGTTTGTAAACAGTGGGGCCGCAGGTATAAATCGAGACCTTACCAGGAGCGATAGGCTCAAATCTGACTATTTTTCTTTCAATGGTGTTAAAAACATTGAGTTTAATATTATCAGCCACTGTGAAGAGAGATGTAGAAAGATAACGCTCCCCGCTGTCCGGAAGAATCACCACAATTGTGGGAACGGAATCACCTTTTATAGTGAAAACGGCATTCCCTTTTATAGTGGAAATGGCATCCCCTTTTATAGTGGAAACGGCATTCCCTTTTATAGTGGAAATGGCATCCCCTTTTATAGAGGAAGATTTTTCATCAGCAGAAGTTTGGGTCAGATTTTTTTTGATATTCAAAGCTTCCCTAATTGCAGCAGCCATTGCAGCCCCGCTGCTCATACCCACAAAAAGCCCCTCTTCACGAGCAAGAAGCCTTGCTATTTCAAAGGCTTCTTCATCTTCAATATTGACCTTTTTATCAAGCCGTCTTTTGTCAAAAATATCAGGCTGATAAGACTCTTTCATATTTTTCAGCCCCTGAATGCGGTGTCCTAAAAACGGTTCCACACAGATAATACGGATATCAGGATTGAACTCTTTTAGTCGCCTGGAAAGCCCCATGAGCGTTCCACTAGTGCCAAGTGCCGCAATCACGGCAGTAACCGCACCTTTGGTCTGATTCCATATTTCAACGGCTGTTGTGTTGTAATGTGCTTTCCAGTTGGCTTCATTATTATACTGGTCTGTAATGAAATATTTATCAGGGTTTTCCCGTGCAAGTCGGTAAGCCTCCTCAATTGCACCGTCTGACCCCTTGTGTCCGGGGGTGAGCAGAATCTGTGCCCCTCGAGCCTGAAGAATGCTTTTACGCTCTTCGCTTGCAGACTCTGCCATAGTCAGCAGCAGTCTGTATCCCTTGACCGAACAGATCATGGCAAGACCTATGCCGGTATTTCCGCTTGTTGCTTCAACAACAATTTTATCTTTGGTGAGCCTGCCGCTCCGCTCCCCATCTTCAATCATGGAAAGGGCTGCCCTGTCCTTGATTGAGCCTCCTGGATTCATATATTCCAGCTTGGCAAGAATTCTGACTCCGGGCACAGGATTAATGTGTCTGATTTCAACCAGCGGTGTATTTCCAATGGAATCAAGTATTGAATAGCTCATAGTTTATATTCCTGATGATAACGCGTTTTTTAATACGGTTTATAATAAATTTAGTGTTTTGTTCATGAATGTTAAAATTCAGATTACCCTATTGTGTTTACATGCTTGTATGCAAGTATTTTATGGTCAGATGTTACAAGGGGACAACCAAAGACCCTTGCTGTTGCCACAATAAGCTGATCCGAAGGGTCTTTATGAAAACCGTCGGGTAGTCTGGTTGATTCTATTGTTATTTCAGGCGTTAGAGGAATCAGTTTTACCCCTGGATAGCTCAAGGCTTTCTGAAACCACTCTTCAATTGGACACGACAACTCTATCTTTCCATACTCCAAGAGCTTCGCAATTTCCCAACATGAAATAGCACTTACACCTATGATATTGGTTTCATTAGCGTTTATAGCTTCCAACTGAACATTGTTAAGGCGGTTAATGTCGTGTGTCCACCATATCCATATATGAGTATCAATTATTATCATTTTAAGACTTCCCACTCATCTTCAGCTACACTACCGAATGGGTCAATATATTTGAAC
>JADGBP010000505.1 GCA_015231395.1 Desulfamplus sp.
TAAAAAATTCAAATTTCTGAATAACAAAGACAACGTGCTTTTGCAGCGGCTGTGGCTTTTTGCGGTCCGCTGCAAAGCTTGTTAGCCATTGTGTTTTCTGTATAGTGCATATAAATAGGGGCGTGGGTCACCAACTGGATTCATGTATGTATAGTTTTCAAACTTTATAAGCTTAAAGTCATTGCCCAATCGATCAGTCATTTCCTCTACGGAGTAGCGATGGAGCTCGAGGCCTGCACATTTCGTAGCACCCGTGGTCGAAAACTCAGCCAGCAATGCATATCCTCCAGAACGAGTCATAGAATTTAAGTTGGCAAAATATCCCTCAATATCTGCTTCTTCAAGTAAAAAATGAAGAACAGCCCGATCGATCCAGATATCAGCTTGTGGAGTAGCATCCGGCAAAGGCTTTGAGATGTCATGGTGATGCCATGTCAATCTGTCATTCGTTCCTATTCTGCTTCTCAACTTATTGAGTGCTTCGTCGCTGATATCGTTCAAAATGAGTTTATATCCTCTGATTAGGAGTTCATCGACAAGCACAGATGTCCCAGCACCAGGGAGGAAGATTGTGGCACCCTCGTTTTTTGGGATTAAACTAAAAAACTTAAGCGTCTGTGAGACATCGCTCTCATACCAGCCAAGCTCGGAGTTAGCTTTGGTTGAGAATATCGTATTCCAATGTTCATTTCGAGTGGTCATAGTTTTCCTCTGGCTAACAATCTAATTCACGATAACCATCTAATCTGCCCACCTTCCCAAAAAATCAATCAATTGGTTGTCATCAAGAAGTTTTTTTAGCACATCATTGAGCATTTCATTTATAAGCTGTTCATTTTGTGCAGTAGTTGAAACTACCACGTTTCTCTTTTCATTACTCACAGTATAAACATTTTCATAGTGTCTTCGATTTGCGACTGCCATTGCTTTTATGGTGGCTTTTGTGTGGACTCCACCTGTCCAGAAACTTGTAGATGTATAATATTTAAATAAGTCAATCTCTATTTTTAACGTAGGATTCTCATCAGCTTTGCATACTAAAGGATTAAATCCTTTTTTCATGAGTCCCTTTATAGATTCATACAAAACCAATTTTTCAAGACTCTGACTCAGAGTAATTTCACCTCCGTTTGCTATGTCGGTAGAACCTCTGTATCCAATAACACTATTAGGTCTTTTGTCCTCTACTTTTACGGTTATCATTTTCCCTTTTCCCTGATTGCTTTCTATAACAGGGACATCCGGCATTAATTTAACATTTTGAGGCTTATCCGCACATGCAATCACTCCGAAACAAAATATAAACACCATTACAAATTTTAATATGAATTTCATAAAAACCTCCAAAAAAACCCTACCCTTCAAGGAGGGGGGATTGGTATTTTGCCTGATGATGCTTTCAACAGAAAATATCATCAGGCAAAGTAAAAAATAGCTTGAATCGACCTATCCACGTGCATAGGACGTGGTTCTATACTTTAATAGGGCATATAAACTTAACTTTTTATATTTAGCAGTAGAGATGCACTGCCCTGCGTCTCTACTGAATTCTGGTATTCATCTATAAGATCAATAGCTTGAGGCATAGACTCAATATTTGTCATTTGCTGCCGAAACGAACTGCATCCGGGTAATCCTTTCACAAACCATACAAGTCGGCTTCGCATTATTTTGCAAGCTGGTTTCTCTCCAAAATAATCTACAGAAGAAGATAGCAGTTCTTTCATAATCGAAAATATCTCGTCTATTGAACGGACTTTATCATGTAAACGGTCTTTATCAAGTGAACGGTCTTTATCGTATTTGTCTGATATCGGTATCTCTTTATTTATCAAAGACTCAATATCAGACAGAATAAACGGGTTGGACATGGCTGCTCTGCCAACCATAACAGCATCACATCCTGTCTGCTGCATCATGCGAACACCATCTGCTGCAGAAACAATATCTCCGTTACCAATAAGAGGAATGGAGATATTGGCTTTAAGTTTCTCTATCAAAGACCAGTCTGCTTTTCCCCTAAATCCCTGCAAAGCGGTTCTCGGATGAAAGGCTATAGCATCAACCCCGCATTTTTGAGCCGACTCTGCCAGCCTGAACGCCTGAATTCCGGAACTGTCCCATCCTGAGCGTATTTTAATAGTC
>JADGBP010000506.1 GCA_015231395.1 Desulfamplus sp.
ATTCCTCTCCACTTTCATCTCGCTCACCGAAAGCTCCATGGGAAAGGTTGTTCCATTTTTGTGCCGCCCCACAACCTCACGACCGATACCAATTATTTTGGCATTGCCCGATTCAAGGTAATTTCGCAGGTAGCTGTCGTGAGACTCATGGAATGGCGGTGGCATAAGCATCTTCACATTTTTGTTGATAATTTCATCGCTGCGGTAGCCGAATAGACGCTCGGCAGCGGGGTTGAATGTTTGCACAATGCCCTGATGGTTTATGGTGACAATTCCGTCAATTACAGTATTGAGAATAGCGGAGTTACGTGCCTCAATCAACGCAAGCTGGTTGCGGTTGGCAGCAGCTTCGATCTGTCCTTCCAACAGGTGAGTTCGCTCAAGCTCCGCTTCCACTATTCCAGCCATATCCACCAGCACAGCCTGCTCTTCTGATGGAAAATCACGAGGCTTATCGCTGATAATACAGAGAGTTCCGATACGCTCGCCTCCCGGTGCGTGAAGCGGCGCCCCAGCATAGAAACGGATAAAAGGCGACTCTGTAACCAGCGGGTTGTCAGAAAAACGCGGGTCTGCAAGGGCATCGTTGATTATCAGGATATCATCGGTAAGAATGGCATGGCCGCAGAATGAAATATTGCGAGGGGTCTCGCTGGCACCAAGTCCCTGACAGGACTTGAACCACTGCCGATTGGTGTCAACAAGGCTTATCAGTGTAATGGGTACCTTAAAATGTGTTTTTGCAAGACGTGTGAGTCTGTCAAACCTCTCTTCCGCAGGGGTGTCAAGAACATTGAGTCTGCGTAAGGCATCAATTCGTTCTATCTCGTTGTCTGGAGTATCGGGTGGTTTCACAAAAGCCTCCTTGATTCCTTATCTATCTATAGTTTTCCAGATAATTAAATTGGCAAGAGCACTGTAGGGGCAATCCTGTGTGGTTGCCCTTCAAAATTGAGAATGCAGAAATATTTTTCTGGAAGTCTATATAATAATCCGCAAGGAATTGATGTCATCAAATGGATTTGGCAAGAAGATAGAGTGTATTGGAGTAGTAGTCATCTTTCTCTTGCATTATTTTACTGTCAGCCCTTTGCATAAGTGATTTACTGATTTCAGTTTCTCCAACTATACCTGCACATTTTGCAAGCACTGCATGAAATCCTGCTGATGCTTCTTGAATGGCAATCTGTTCATTAATTAAATCTACTTTGACAGGAACATAGCCGAGTTTATTACAGAATTTAAGATACGGTTTAAATATCTCAAGGCTTTTTTTATCACCTGCCATTGCAAGATAGAGGGGAACACGAATGGCATCATATCCAAAAACTGCCCCTTTATCTTTATCTATGATAGGCGTACCCTTTTCATCAATATTGAGCCAGTCAGGTGGAAGGGTCATACTTCCTGAAAGAGATTGCTTTAAAATCGTAAGACTGTCAGTGGAAAGCTGCTGCCAAAAACTACTGTTTTGACTATTCCCACTCTTTAAAGCAAAACGAGAAAAATCATTAAAAGCGGAAAAGATAAAATAACTGACATTGATTCTCAAATTAATATGGTTGAGATTATCTGATTGCTTGGATTCCTCAGATTTAGCTGATTTGGAAGTAAACCCATAGTAGCCCGGAAGCAGAATTATCTTATTCTGCTTTTTGATTGTAAGAAGTAGTCTGACACGGTCAATTGTTGAATCTGCCCATGATTTCCATTCACTATTCTGCTCTTTTTCGCTGTCCTGCCATTTTTCGCTGTCCTGCCATTTTTCGTCCGCTTTAAGCAGAGCCCATGCAATTAAAATATCTCCGTCAGTTGCATTATTATAATCAATAATTCCCCACTCTCCATTATCTCTTTTGCCCCAGCTCCATGCTGCAAGGCCATCTTTTCTCACCATGATATTGTTTTTTGTCCAGTTCAGAATCTTCTCAAACGCGGCTTTAGCATTATTGATTACTGAAAGCAAAAGGCCATATCCTTGACCCTCTGAATGGCTGATATTGTTCTGAAACAGGTCGGCAACTCTTCCGTCTGAAGAGATAAAACGACTTTTATAGTAATCCCATGTTCCTGAAGTTTCATCAGCATAAGCAGTTCCAAAATAAACAGTTGAGTAAATATTTGGAAAGAAAGTAGATGTAAC
>JADGBP010000507.1 GCA_015231395.1 Desulfamplus sp.
AACGCAATACCGGCAAAGTTACTTCCACCGCCTGCACATCCAATTACAGTATCAACCTTTTTGATACCAGCTTTTGCGAGTTGTTTCTTTGCCTCAAGACCAATGATTGTCTGATGGAGCATTACATGGTTTAGCACACTGCCAAGTGCATACCGCGTCTTGCCGGTGGGGTCAGTCACTGCCGCCTCAACCGCTTCGCTGATGGCAATGCCAAGACTTCCCGGAGTATCTGGATATTTTGCGAGTATATCGCGACCGGTGGCAGTTTCCGATGATGGGCTGGCTATGCATGTGCCTCCCCATGTCTCCATCATGGTTTTACGGAATGGCTTTTGATCAAAGCTGATTCTGACCATATATACTTTGCACTCCATGCCAAGCAGACAACAGGCGTAGGATAGTGCGCATCCCCACTGGCCAGCACCAGTTTCAGTGGTGAGCTTTTTAATCCCGAACTCTCTGTTGTACCATGCCTGTGCAACCGCAGTGTTTGGCTTGTGGCTTCCTGCAGGAGACACGCTTTCGTCCTTGAAAAATATTTTGGCAGGTGTCTGGAGATATTTTTCAAGATAGACAGCTCTTCTAAGCGGAGATGGTCTCCAGCGGTAAAGGAGATCAAGAATTCCTTCTGGAATGTCAATCCAACGTTCTTGACTCACTTCCTGCTCAATAAGGTTCATTGGAAAAACAGGTGCAAGCATCTCCGGGGTTACGGGTTTCCCGTCAGGCCCAAGAGGTGGATTGATGGTGCCCGGAAGGTCTGCTGCAATATTGTACCACTGTCTTGGAATCTCATCTTCATTCAAGAATATTTTTACGGCCACAATTATCTCCTTTTGATTCATTCATTAGTAGCTATTACAATAGCTACTTCTGTAAATTTGTAAACATGAGTATGGAAACCCCATGAACTGTTAATATTATTTGATAAATTTTGTTATCCAAGTTTGTTAATAACACTATACAATTTATGTTTCTTTTGATAGAAGCAAATTCTCAGGTTTTCATTTTTTTGTCAAGATGATTTAATCAAGACAGGCAGAAACAGACAAGAAGGTCATTCAGAAATTTTAACGAGTTATTCAAAAGGAGATTCTTAAAGATGAAACGTTCCATGATGTCATTTACGGTGTTTTTCTCATTTCTAACCATATTGTTTTCACAGATGTTGATACCGTCAGGCACGCTTTATGCCTATGATTTACCATCAGTGAATCTTGGATTTACAAGTTTTCTGGATGGCGGCCCGCCTGCTGGACCGGGAATTTATTTTGCCCAGTACATTCAGAACTATAATTCCGAAAACTTGAAAAACCATGATGGCGAAGACGCTCTTCCACCCATCGCAGATGAGTATCTTGAAGCATGGATTGGACTTACCCAGTTTCTCTACCAGTCAGACAAAGAACTCATTGCTGGCGGCAAATGGGGTGTTGATGTGATTGTGCCGGTCGTGGGACTGGATATTGATTATGCCACTGATAACCCAGCTTTTCCACAGGACAATGGCGGTGGAATCGGTGATATACTCATTGGCCCCTATCTTCAGTGGGACCCGGTAATGGGAAAAAACGGGCCTATTTTCATGCATCGAATTGAGTTTCAGATGATTTTTCCCACAGGCGAGCATGATGAAAACAGAGAACTGAATGCCGGAAGCGGCTTTTTTTCATTAAACCCCTACTGGGCAGGAACACTGTTTTTGACTCCAAAACTTACAGCCACTACACGTATTCATTATCTCTGGAATGGCGAAAATGACGATCCGTCAAGACAATATAGAGCTATGGGAACAGAGATGGGAGTAGAGACTCAGAATACAAAGGCAGGGCAGGCTGTTCATGCCAATTTTGCGATGGCATATGAGGTTATCCCTCAGCGTATGAGAATAGGAATAAACGGCTATTACTTGACACAAATAACAGATACTCAGGTGAATGGAAAAGATATACCAGATAGCAGAAGGCTCTTACAGGAGAGGTTCTTACTGAAAAGAATCTTACTCAAAAAGATCTTGCAGGAAAGGATATTACTGGAAAAAATCTTATACAAAAGAATATTGCCGGAGAGGATCTTACTGAAAAGAATATTAAACAAAAGGATATTGCAGATGCTTATTATATCGCCTATCATCAGGGATT
>JADGBP010000508.1 GCA_015231395.1 Desulfamplus sp.
AGGGCAATAGGAATCCCGAGCAGAGGAGCACGGACATCTTCTGCAAAAAGTCTATCAGCCTCTACCGCACTACGCCTTGCACCGTCAGGATCTACGGTGATATACGCCCCGATATCACCATCAAGTTGAAAGCAAAACTAATGAACGAATATTTTCTTGTCTCGCATGGGCTGCATATCTAAAAGATTGGAATGGACCTGAAGAGGGAGAAAAGCCAACAGCATATATTATTGTAATGGGAGATAAAACCATTACCGACAATTTCCGGTGCGACCATGGCATTGCGGCACAGTCAATACTGCTTGGTGCTCGGGAACTTGGGCTTGGAGGTTGCATGATTGCATCAATTCATCAGAGAAACCTCAGGGGATGCCTCAATATTGATCCGAATCATGAGGTGTTATTGGTAATCGCTATTGGCAAGCCTGTTGAGACTGTGGTGCTTGAATCGACTCCAGTTGATGGCAATATTCGTTACTGGAGAGACAGCAATGGCGTTCACCATGTTCCTAAACGAAGTCTTGATGAGATTATTGTTTCAACGTACAGATAATTACCCGTTATCTTTCTATAATAAATTGTAATGTGGTCAAGGTTTGGAATCACCCGTAATACAGCTCAGAAGTGTTGGATTATAAATATCATTTATATCAATCACAAAAAACAGCTCATTATTACGAACCGCTCTTCTGTAATAACTGATATTTTGCCCAAAAATATCACGCCGGATACTGGCAATAGCCATCTTTACAGCGTCCTGTGAAAAACGCCATGTAGTATCGGGTCTTAAATCATTCATGGCTTCAAGTGACATAATTTTATCCTTTTGCCTGTCAGGGGATAGCGTATGAGAGTAAATGCTCCTAAAATAGAGGCTATGATCAAACGCCGGTGGCAAAGATATAACCCCACCCATTTTTCCATATGGATAATATTCATTTAAAACAAAATGGTTTGTATAAAGATACAAGTAGCCACTCCTGATACCAGCTTTTTTTATAGCTTCAAAAAGAGCGATGGTGGAAAATTTATGATCAGGGTGTTTATCAATGGCAGGGTAAGGTGCAACAATGATATCCGGTTGAATCTTGTTAAGCAAAATCTCAATATTATGAACCAGCGAGTCCCAATTGGCGTTTCCTTTCAAACTTTTCCCAAGTGGTGAAATATTCTGTTTTCTGAAGATATTAATGTTTGAGATCCCGGTATAAAGAGCTTTTACAGTGGCTGGATTCACATTGAACATTTTTTGCAGGGTTCCATCAAAGAATCCAAGATTTAAAATCTGCTCCGGAGATATTCCACTCAGTAGTGGAATTGAGATGCTGTTCCATGTTCTGAGCCTGCCTTTTTTGAGAAAATGGCTTTTTCTGCTGCTATAGATTTCATCATATTGATAGGTTCCAGCGTCGCCAGCCGTTACTGTGACAATATATGAATTTTGGTTGCTACTGTAGAGTCCGAATGCAGCGATTTCAGCATCATCAGGATGAGGGGCAATAATCAGTATTTTTGATTTTTTGAGTTCCTGATTTTTGAACAGAATCAACTGTATTGGCTGATCTTTAAAACTGACACGGATTCCATTTAATTTAATATCAAGCACAGCTTTTTTTAACTCACTTTCACCCAAATTTTCTTTTAATGCATTTTTAACCGTATTTTCTTTCAAGTTGCTTTCAACCAGATATAAAGATACTAATGAACTGATATTGATATATCTTATGCCCTGAGCATCATTTTCAAAATATTCATGGATTGAGCGTTTTTCCAGATTACTATCTGCCTGATTAACATTTGCTGGATTAACATCTGCCTGATTACCATCTGCCGTAATAACATCAGATGGCAATTGATTGAAACTCAATGTTGCTTCAGGCTGAAAGAATTTACCAATAAATGTGGTACTGACATTGATTTTCAGAAATACAGAGAAGTCAACGTTAGAGTTGGAATTAGAGATGAGATTTGAGTCAGCGTTAGATTTTGAGATTAGGTTGGAGTCTGTGTTGGATTTGGAATCGGGTGAATTGGAGTCACGAGATAAGGCAGACAGCTTTGATAGAGGAAGTTTGAAGTGCCCGTTTTTAAGTTGTAAATCAATGATTTTCGCGTCGGTTCCACGAAAGTCGTAATT
>JADGBP010000509.1 GCA_015231395.1 Desulfamplus sp.
TTATAAAGGAGTGCGGCGGAGATATTCAGGTAAAATCAGAAAATGGAAAAGGAGCGTGTTTTTATAATGGAGTTTCCTGTAGCTGTGTGAATAACTTTATTTAGGAATGAGCACGAAATAAAGTTCCCATTTACAAAGCGGGAATACACGCCTATCAACAGTGGACTATTCCGAAATGGGTAAGTTATTTAAGACTCATTCCTTAATGTTTTGTCGTAAATCTAAATTTATAAATTAAGGAGGTTTGATATGTTGTATATTGTGAAGAAAAACGCATTTATTATTACAATAGCTCTGTTTACATTAATCTGTTTTAAGACAGATGCTCAACAAGATAATATTATTTTAACTTCAACTTCCCCTGATACTACAATATCAGCGGGAAGTTGTGCCGCAGTATATGGAACAGCACAAGCAAATCATGTAACCATTGAAAGTGGTGCAAATGTAAGATTAATCAATTTTCCCGGCAGGAATACAATTACAATTAAATCAGATCAAAGTTTGTTTACAGTATATCGTTCTGGTGCGGCAGTTATTTTTGAAGGAACAGATGGAACATATCTCAAAATACCAGCAACACAAACAGTTCAAAGCATTATTTTTGATAACAGCGATGCTGCTAATAGCGAAGGAGAATCTGATATTGATAAATTGGAATTGAGTCTGATTATAACTTCAGGAAAAGTAATGATTGGGGAACAGACAATTGAAATGCCAGCAGCTAAAATTGAGGCTGCAAGTGATATTCTTGAATCAAGACCAGCAAAACCACAGCTTGGAATAAATTTTATCGGTTTTTATATGGACGATATTCCAACTGGAGAACCAAACCTTACTACATATTATTTACAGCCAGATTGGATTTTCAATGATTTTAAAAACATGGGTATTCAAGTTTACCGCCAGTTTGTTAGAGCTGATCTTTTGTGGGACATTGTAGAGCCTCAAGATGATCAGTGGTATTTTGATGAGGCTGATGCTGTTATTCCAAACCTTGAATTTGAGCCTATAGTAACTCTATTTGCTATGCAATATGCTTCTGGAACTCCACCATGGGAGACAGAATCAGCCAATTTTCAAAAAACATTAGGAGATGAAGCAAAAGAGTATTTAGAAAAAGTGATAGAGCGTTATGGCAAATATGTAAAATATTGGGAGCTTGGGAATGAGATGGATCACTGGAGAGCTTATGATCCTAATGAACCTCCTGTAATAGAGCCATACCCTAATTTAGTACTTCCACCGTCAGGTGGTTTTTCTCCCCAGGAGCAGGGATTATTCTTATCTCAAGCAGCAGCTTTTATCAAAGAGCGGGATTCTGATGCAGTTATAGTTATGCCGGGAATAAGCGGGCTTGACGGCTATCAAATTAACGAGTGGCTGCCCGGAATAATAGAAGGGGGAGGAGATGAGTGGTTTGATGTTATAAATTATCACTACTATCCTGAATGGCAGTTTTTTTCTGATAAAAGAGAGTTATTACAAATATTTATAGACAAAAATGGACTTCAAGATAAAGCTGTCTGGCTTACAGAGACAGGTTCAACTGCAAGTGAAACCCTTACAATCCGCACAGATTATCCAAACACTTATGAATCTCAAGCTGCTGATATATTCCGCCGTATCATTCCAGCTTATGCAATGGGTGATTCACTTGTATTGTGGCACACTTACATTGATTCAAAAAATTCTCCAACCAACAACTGGAGATTATACGGCGTGCGAAGCGACCAAGGAGAGATTCACCCCTCTTACTATGCACTACAGCTTTTGTCTAAAGAGCTTCTGCCTTTTGATAAAGTGGAAACTATTTCTGCTGATCCTAAAGGGATAAATTCTTACAAGGCAACTACTGATTCAGGTGGTGTATGTTATGTTGTATGGGGAGAAGGAGACTATACAATTCCTGAAGGGCTGACACAGACTACGGGTGTGATACCCAATGCTGATGGAAGTTATACTTGGGAATCTGCACAAGGCGGAGATTTAGTCTCTTTAACATCAGAACCGTTATTGTTTAAGTAATTTTTTTGTATGAGTAAAAATAAATAAGTTTAAAGAGTTATGAAAGGTTAAGCCATGAAAAGAATTAAAGTCATTGGGCTTGTAAAGCCATGAAAAGGAGTAAAAA
>JADGBP010000050.1:0-1184 GCA_015231395.1 Desulfamplus sp.
TGACAGAAGTTATATCCAAAGAGCCGCTTGCTCCTGCTGTAAGACATGGAGATGATCAGTGGTACGATATTGTCAATTTCTCGGTTCTTGCAATGATTCAGGCGGAAGAGTACGGGATTACTTCCAAAAATGTCGATGCGATGCTCAAAACTGAGGATCCAGAGATCAAACGTTTCCTTGGAGTAACTCCTGGTAATGGCGAAGCTCTTGGTCTTGATGAAAAATTTGCCTTTACAGATTGAGAGATCATATGATTCACCAGCCGGATCACTGGGGCATCGCTTGTGTCATCAAGAAGATCTGAAGTCTCTTCAATCGCCTTGATTATGGTGGTGCCGTTCTCCTCCATATTCTCCACAAGTTGACGGGCACTCTCTGTTGTCTGGTGATACAGGTTGTTGATAGCTGAAAGGATTTCACCACGCGGGGCAAGAACAAGTTCATATTCCAATAGATTGAGAAAGGCTGCAATATCATCTGCAGGTGAGAGATCGCAAGGGTTGTTCAGGGCAATAAAGATGGAAGTATCATCTCGAACTATTGGCACAATACAGTATCTTTTAAGGAAATGGATAGATATATGCTCTGTAAAGCCTTGTTCAACAAGAGATTCTGTAAGGGAAAGGGGAGTCTGAAAAATTCTTTGTACAGATGGGATTGAATAAACTGTGCCAATGCCGTGAAGTAGAATATCTTCTTCAACAATGCCTGATGTCAAAATGGCTTCCGTGAAATTAACAGGGTCATTATAGTATAGTTTTCTGATCTTTTCACGGTTCTCGGAAGAAAGATCGGTTATGTCTGAGAGTGTCTGTAGGAGTCTGTTCAGCAAGTTTTTAAAACCAAATTTTTAAAATCAAATTGTTTTGTTATTATTGTAATTGGCAAGAGCACTGTAGGGGCAATCCTTTGTGGTTGCCCTTCAAAATTGAGAATGCCAAAATATTTTTCTGGAAGTCTATATATTCAGCAACTCCAGTTTTGCAGAAGATCTAATAAAGTATCTGACTGAGAAACAATTTTGTTCTCTCATTTTGCGGGTTGGAAAAAAAATCTTCAGGATTGTTCTCTTCAATAATCATTCCGCTATCCATGAAAATAACTCTGTGAGCTACAGACTTTGCAAAACCCATCTCATGGGTGACAACCAGCATAGTCATACCTTCTTGAGCAAGAGAGATGAT
>JADGBP010000050.1:1325-9995 GCA_015231395.1 Desulfamplus sp.
TTATTTAGATATTCCATGGCAAGATCTTCAGCTTTTTTCTTGGGCATTTTCCTCACCCAGATGGGACCCAGAGTCAAGTTTTCAAGAATTGTGAGATGGGGGAAAAGATTAAAATGTTGAAATACCATGCTCACCTCTGTGCGAACCTTCTCAATATTTTTAAGATTGTCCGTCAACTCTATACCGTCAACATTGATGCTTCCCTTCTGATGCTGTTCAAGACGGTTTATACAACGAATAAGCGTAGATTTTCCTGATCCTGAAGGACCACAGATTACAATTATCTCTCCCTTGCTCACATCAAGATTAATGTCGTTGAGAACATGGAATTCTCCATACCATTTGTGCATATTTTTTATTTTGATTATATAATCTTCTTTATTGATGTTCATTATCCCCGTATCCATAGGTTTAAGTTTGTGGTTTTGCCGTAAAAATACGTTTTGATTTTCATGATTTGACCTGCCACGTCTGAATCAGACCATGACGTTTTAATGAGACTGACCGGCACTGAGTTCCTGTTCAAGTCGCCTTGAATAACTTGACATGGCATAACAAAAAACAAAATAGATCATGGCAATAAAAATAAAGGCTTCTGTGCTGAATCCCATCCATCTGGGATCCGAGAGGGTTGACTGACAGGTTTTTAACAGGTCATAAAGAGAGATAATGGCAACCAGAGAAGTATCCTTGAATGCAGAAATCAAAATACCAACTGTGGGTGGAATTACAATTTTGAGTGCCTGAGGCAGGATTACCAGTCTCATCATCTGAAAATAATTAAGCCCCATTGATTCTGCCGCCTCATACTGGCCTTTTGGCATTGCCTGCAGACCGCCCCTGACCACCTCGGCGATATATGCCGCAGTAAACATGATAATGGCAACCTGTGCCCTAAAAATTTTGTTGATGGTCACACCTTCCGGAAGAAAAAGCGGAAACATGACAGCAGACATGAAAAGCATGCTTATCAACGGAACGCCCCTGATCATCTCAATATAGACAACTGCGATAGTACGGATCGTTGGCATTTTTGAACGCCTTGCCAAAGCAAGAACAACACCTAACGGATACGCCGCGGTCATGCCTACAACAGAGAGCATAAGGGTCAACAGAAGCCCGCCCCATTTGGTGCTCTCAACAGGAACAAGACCAAAAACTCCACCTGTAATCAAAATTGCCACAAGAACTGTGTTGCCAAGCCAGACATACGCAAGAGATAGTTTCCACCGCTCTCTTTTACGGCTGTAAACCACGGTACCTATCATGATAAGCATGGCAATCAATCCACGCCACTGCTCCTCTGCCGGAAAGAGCCCGAAAATAACAAACCGGATATTGGCAGGAATATATGCCCAGCAAGCTCCCACTCCGGGCTGGCAGCCGGATGAAGGTCCGAACCATACGCTGTCTATAAATGCCCACCGGATAAAAGGGGGAATCAACTTATAAAAAACCAGCAGAACAAGAATGGTTATAACAGTATCACGGGGAGAGTTAAACAGATTGGATTTAAGCCAGCCTATTACGCCGGTTTCAGTAACAGGGGGTTTTGCAATGGAGGATTTTCTAATGGGTGGAATAGGTGGTTTTGTAATGGAGGACTTTAACGACTTTCTTCTTGCATTAGTATCTTTCAAAGATACAGGATTTTCGGGAGTTGCAGCATTATTTTTCATAATTTTATTATTCCGCTTGTCATATCACCTATAATTTCTGTTACCTTTCCACAAGTGCCATTTTAGCATTATACCAGTTCATAAACATAGAGGTCAAAAGGCTTATGGTTAAATACATTATCATTATAATGGCAACACCCTCAATAGCCTGTCCGGTCTGACTGATAGTTGTATTTGATATGGATACAAAATCAGGATAACCAATCGCTACAGCAAGAGAGCTGTTTTTCGTAAGATTAAGAAGCTGACTTGTAAGAGGTGGGATTATAACTCGAAGAGCTTGGGGCAAAATAACCAGATTCATGATAAATATGGATCTTAAACCAAGAGATTCCGCAGCCTCTCTCTGTCCTTTGGCGATCGCCTGAATGCCAGCCCTTACAATTTCAGCTACAAAGGCTGATGTATAGAGAACAAGCCCGAGAAGCAGGGAGCCAAACTCGGGACTTACATTATATCCCCCTTCAAAATTGAACCCTTTTAAGGTGGGCATGTTCATTTCAGTGGGGGCACCCATTACAAACCAAGCAGCAAGTGGAAACAGAACAATCAATGCAGTAGAAACAGTAAAAACAGGAAATATCTGACCTGTCTGTTCCTGTCTTTTCTTTGCCCAACGCCTTATAAAAAAGATTACGATACAGGTCAAAATAAAAGCATATCCCATCCATAGAAATGCAGGGTGGTCAGCAGGAATACCAAAATACACACCACGGTTACATAAAACCATTCCATTAAAAGGAATAACAGCCTGCCTTGGGGATGGCATAACATTGTTGAAAATGGTGTACCAGAAGTAGAGCTGCAAAAGAACCGGAATATCCTGCAATACCTCAATGTAAACCGCCGCAATTCTTGAAACAAGCCAGTTGGTTGAAAGCCTTGCAATACCTACAAATATACCAAGCAGTACTGTTAAAACAATGCCGATCAATGATACCTTGATGGTATTTAGTGCCCCCATGGCTAATGCTTTGAGATATGTATCAGAAGAGGAGAACGAAAGCACTGATTCGCCGATTTCAAAAGACGACTCTCTTGAGAGAAAACCAAATCCAGTGGCAATCGATTGTTTTGCAAGGTTTGCGGTAGTATTGGTAAAAAGATAATAAGCTGTCAACGCCACGATGGAGATAGCCGCAATCTGATAAACAGTTGCTCTGAATACCGCATTTGTCCATATTGGTTCACTTGTGCGATCTTTCTGCATAACACCTCTGTCTATAGAATCCAAGATAGATAATTTTTTGCAGCAGAAGGTTTAATAACACAACCAGTCTGCTGCAATCTTTTAAACACTTACTATAAACTTCCAGAAAACTATTTTGGTATCTCAATTTTTAAGAAGGGCAACCGCAAGGGATTGCCCCTACTCTTGCCAATTTAATTATCTGGAAAACTATAACATTTAATAACACTTGCAATAATCTTTTGAACCCTTTAAATGGTTCCGACTATTTAAAGGGAGGAGAATACATAAGCCCGCCATTTGTCCAGAGGGCATTCATGCCCCTCTCAATTGCAAGAGGTGTGGAAGGACCAACATTACGATCAAAGACTTCGCCATAATTTCCAACATGCTTTACAATATTGTAGGCAAATTTTTCATCAAGACCAAGAGCTTCGCCATTACCAGGAGTTACTCCAAGGAAACGTTTGATCTCTGGATCCTCAGTTTTGAGCATCGCATCGACATTTTTGGAAGTAATCCCGTACTCTTCCGCCTGAATCATTGCAAGAACCGAGAAATTGACAATATCGTACCACTGATCATCTCCATGTCTTACAGCAGGAGCAAGCGGCTCTTTGGATATAACTTCTGGTAAAAGTACATAATCAGCCGGTTTGGGAGCTGAGGTTCTCAAGCCCGCGAGTTGTGATGCATCAGATGTCATGCAATCACACCGTCCTGAGAAAAATGCCTGCTGAATCGCAGGTGTGCTTTCAACCACAACCGGCTTCCATGCCATACCATTTTTTTTGAAATAATCGGCAGCGTTCTGCTCAGTAGTAGTTCCCTGAAGAACGCACACTGTGGCACCGCTCAGCTCTTTGGCTGATTTAACGCCAAGAGATTTGGGCACCATAAATCCCTGACCATCATAATAGTTCACCGTGACAAAGTTAAGCCCAAGCTGTGACTCTCTGCTCAGTGTCCGTGTCGCATTACGGGTCAACACATCAATTTCGCCGGACTGAAGTGCTGTAAATCTTGTCTGGGCTGAAAGAGGTATGAATTTTAACTTGTCAGGTGTTCCAAAAACCGCACAGGATATTGCCTTTGCGGTATCAACATCAAGCCCTTTCCATTCGCCTTTGTCATCGGCACTGGCAAAACCGAAAAGTCCCTGATTCACGCCAACCTGAATGAACCCCTTTTTTTTGACATTGTCGAGAGTTCCTGCAGATACAATTCCTGATACAAAAAGCAGGGCTACAGATAAAAGAATAAACAGCGTGTTAAAATACTTCATTTTCAAATCTCCTTATTAGATAGAAACAACGGTTAAGTAGAACGCCTAAAACGGTTAGATAGAACGCTTAAATCACAAAATGAGTCAGCGTCAGCAAATAAAACAACATTTAAAAAGTATTAAAGCAGATAGCTTATCAATGTCAAAGAAAAAATTTGTATTTGAGTCAGCTTGACTTTAAATCCTCTTGTTTTCCAGGGCATCTTGGTTTTCATTCATATGGATGGAAATTTGTGCAGTTCTTTTTCTTTCAATCATCTACACGGCATCTGTGCGGTTTTTTATCTTTCAATCATCTGCATGGAATCTGTGCGGTTCTTCATCTTTCAATCATCTGCATGGCAATCTGTGCCGTTCTTTTAGCTGCACCTGTTCCACCAAGATATCGTGGTATCATCAAAAGCTGTTTTCTTATGTGGGCAAGGGTCTCTGGAGATATGATGGATAAAACTTTATTTGCAATTTTTTCTGGAACTGCGTCATTCTGGAGCAGTTCCGGCACAATGGAATATCCGGCAATAATATTTGGCAAACCTACATAGGGTATTTTTACAAACATTTTCGCTAAAAAATATGTCAGAGCGGAGGTTTTATAAATAATAACCATAGGCACACCAAATATCGCGGCCTCCAGAGTAACTGTTCCAGATGCGGCTATGAGCAGATCGCATCGCCTGAAAATATCTGTCGGCTCACCATGAATAACTTCAAAAATATCGTCATGGTTATATTGTTTCAATATGTTATTAAATTTTTGAAGATTTATGGTTGAAGCCGCAGAGACAACAAATCTCACACTGCTATTTTTATGTTTACCGTGAGAACATGTTTGCTTTTCATTATCGTGAAAACAAATTTGCTGTTCATGGTCAGAGACGACCGGATTCCCATCCGGACATGACTGTTTATTATCATTCAATCTTTGATTAATTAACCTTCCTGACTCAAGCATGACGGGTAGCAGATTTGAAATTTCAGACTCTCTTGAACCGGGAAGCATTCCAATGACTGTTGATACACCTCTTTGAGATTCACTCTTTTCACAAAGTACTTCGCTCTTTTCATGAAAATAATTAAAACCTTGGTGATAGTGATCCACAAGCGGGTGTCCCACAAAAGTCGCGGGTATTTTTTCTTTTCTGAATATAGCCTCTTCAAATGGAAAGATAAGTGCGGCATGGTCAACATAATATTTTATTTTTTTCAGTCTTGATTTTTTCCAAGCCCACACCTTGGGTGTAATGTAATAAAGCACTGGAACAGATATCTGTTTTGCACGAGCAGCCGCTTTCAGGTTAAAACCTGGATAATCAATGAGTATGAGCAGATCAGGTCTGCCAGAGGCAATTTTATGGCTGAAGAGATCAAAAGCCTGTTTAATCTTCCTGAGTTGCATGATCACTTCAGTTATCCCCATGACTGAAAGGTCTTTTATGTGAAAAAAAGGCTTCATCCCTTCCTTCAACATTAGATCTCCCCCGATACCGGTAATGATGAGATCGGGATTTTTGTATCTCAATGCCTTTATCAGATTGGCACCGTGCAGATCGCCGGATGGCTCACCTGCAATGATCATGATATGGTTTTGCTCTGCCGTCATCGTTTTGCTACCATCGCTCTTTTGCAGTATTTTCCTGATTGTCATGTTTTTTTACCATGAAAAAAATCGTCATCAGACATGGCATTGATCGATATTCCGTGGGTATCTGCCAGAATAACCATTTTTTCCCGATCAAAAGATATACTTTTTTCCGCCTCAAGAACCAGAACCGACGCACCATATTCTGCCATGGTTCTTATAGTTTCAACACCGGTTGACGGAAGATCAAATCTTAAATCTTGCTGGGGTTTGCAGCATTTTACTACCACGGCACTCCGGTCTGTAAGAGAAGCTCCTCTTTTGATAGTTGCATCTGTGCCATCGATAGCCTCCACAGCCAAAACCGTGCCGTTGGCAAGTACCACGCACTGACCTATATCAAGTTTTCCTATCTCCCGTGCAATTTTCCAGCCTGTCTCAATATCTTTCTTTTCCGCCCCATCCGGTTTTTTACGTGTCCAGCATCCCTTTGGCGATATAAGTTCTGGAAGTAAAAATGTTGATGGTTTGACAAGGATTCCCTCTTTTTCAAGAAGATCTGCAAAGGAACTTAGAATGGAATCATCGTGAGTATGCCCCTTGGTGGCAATAAATGAAATAGCTTTAAAATCAGGCTTGATATCTGTAAAAATTCTTGTTTTTTTGATACTTCCCATCATAACAGATTCTGTGACACCATTTTTCCTGAAGAATTTGAGCAGTTTACCAACTTGTCCTAAATGCAGCCATTCAATAGTATCAACATAATTTTCAAGTTCCTGCACTGCTTCATTGACATATGCAGCAGCACAGACTCTATACCCTTTTTCAGCCGCTTTTTTTGCAAACAGGAGAGGGAACTGTCCTCCTCCGGCAATCAGTCCAATAGTTCTCATCAGGCAATTAGTCCAATAATTTTCGTAAGGCAATCAATCCAATTTATTCTCATATTGAAAAAAATAATTTCTTGAAAAATATTGCATTCTTGTTTATATATGATTATATATGAATGTATGAACATATGAGTATATGTTGCATTCAACAGTTGTCAATTTAAGTAATGGAGACATTAATGGACAAAGAAATCACATCAGATAGTTTTTTAGATACTTGCCTCTCAAAATGTGCCACAAATGAATATATTCAGCAGATAAAAAAATCTCTTCCTCCAGACCATGAACTTATTGAATTGGCGAACTTTTTTAAAGTTTTCGGTGAACATACCCGTATCAGGATACTCAGTGCTCTTTATCACCATGAGCTGTGCGTATGTGATCTGGTTGAAATTCTTGGCATGACTCAGTCTGCTGTATCTCATCAACTTCGTGTATTAAGGACATCAAAAATTGTAAAATACCGAAAAGAGGGGAAAAATGTCTATTATTCCTTGGATGATGAACATGTTTATAAATTGATTGATGATGGACTTGAGCATGTAAAGGAAAGTATGGTTAAAAAATAAGCAGTTGTGCTGTAATTATTGTAGCCATTTTTAGATTGAACCCAAATTGTAGAGACGCACGATCGGGCGTCTCTACTGCATTGATGTTACATTGAAATTCTTGAATAAAAACATAAGCGGCTTTGCTGCAATTGATGTTGAATTGAAATCCCTGAACAAGAACATAACAAGCTCTCTTGCAAGCACTATTCTCTTATAAAAAAGAGCTATGACTTACAACATTTTTCTTATAAAAACACTATAAAAATGAGGAACCATTATGTTTGAAACCATCTTTAAAGTTTTGTCTGCATCATGGGATGTACTGCTGGAATCATCTCTTTATGTTTTGTTTGGTTTTTTTATTGCCGGAATGCTCAAGGCATTTATACCAGATAATTTTATCCAGAAGCATCTTGGAAAGGGAAAAATCTCCAGTGTTTTTAAAGCATCTCTTTTTGGAATTCCCATTCCTCTTTGCAGTTGCGGTGTGATTCCTGCGGCAGCCGGTCTTCGAGAGCAGGGGGCAAGCAAGGGGGCCATATCTTCCTTTATGATCTCCACTCCTGAAACCGGTGTTGACTCTATTGCAGTGACTTATGCTCTGTTAGACCCTGTAATGACGTTTATTCGTCCTGTTTCAGCCTTTTTTACAGCGGCATTTACCGGTATTGCTGTAAATATTTTTGACCACTCAGAAAGCGTTGATAAAACAAATATAATTCACAAGCACGATATAACTGTCAAGATAGATAGCATTAATAGACCAGAATTAACAAAGCACCATGAAGAAAATAGGACTAAAATAAAATCTGAAAACAGGACTAAAATAAATTCTGAAAACAGGACTAAAATAAATTCTGAATATAAATCTGATAATTATAAAAATACAGAGCAGCAATCGTTATGTTCTGATGGATGCTGTTCCAGTTCCATGAAAAAAACATCTACAAATGGAGTGAAAGAAAAATTTAAAATAGGAATGGACTTTGCTTTTGGAGAGCTTCTTGGCGATATAGGCCCATGGCTTCTGGTGGGAATAATTCTTGCTGGTACCATAACGGTTTATATTACACCTGAGTTTATTGAATCATATTTAGGCGATGGCATCTTCTCAATGGTTATCATGATTGCTATTGCAACGCCGCTTTATGTCTGTGCAACAGCATCAACACCGATTGCCGCAGCTCTTGCTCTCAAGGGACTATCTCCGGGTGCTGCTCTGGTTTTTCTGCTGGCAGGACCTGCAACTAATATAGCAACTATTACAGTACTCTCAAAGCTTTTGGGCAAAAAAACAACAGCGATATATCTTGTATCTATAATGGGATACTCATTGATTATAGGGATGCTTACCAACTGGATTTATGGTCAACTTGGACTTGACATCACAGGCTGGGTGCATTCTGATATCAATGAAAGTCATGGTATTGTTGCTGTTGCATCAAGTGTTGTGCTTCTGATTCTTGTGCTCAAACCAGTTATTACAAAAGCGTT
>JADGBP010000510.1 GCA_015231395.1 Desulfamplus sp.
AGTACCAGACAAGAAACATGTGAATTTAAAACCGAAGTTCAGCAAATGCTCCATCTTATCATCAACTCTCTCTATTCCAACCGAGAAATATTTATCCGCGAGCTTATATCCAATGCCTCTGATGCCATAGACAAGGCACGATTCAAGGAACAGACCGAGCCGACTCTCTTTGAAAAAGATAATGATTACCAGATAAGAATCTCCACGGATTCCGAAAAGAGAATTTTTGAAATTTCCGATAACGGCATTGGTATGACCTATGATGAAGTCAATGAGAACATTGGTACTATTGCCAAAAGCGGCACTGCGGCATTCATGGAAGCACTTCAGCACTCCAAAGAGGAAAACCAGCTTTCACCTGACCTCATAGGTCAGTTTGGTGTTGGATTCTACAGTGCCTTTATTGCTGCGGACAAGATTACGCTTGTAACCAAAGCCGTTGGTGCAGAAAAAGGTGTTAAATGGGTATCTGATGGTAAAGGCACATACTCCATTGAAGAGGCTGACAAAGATTCCAGAGGAACAACAATTACCCTGGAATTAAAAGAAGCGGGAGAAGACGAGCAAGATTTTACAGATGAATACACAATACGGCATATTGTGAAAAAACATTCGGACTTTGTCACCTATCCCATTATCATGAATGTGGAAAAGAGCGAGCCGATACCAGAAAATGAGATCATAAAAGGTGCGGACGGCAAACCAATCGGAGATACCTACCGGAAAATACGCAAGGATGAGACCCTCAATTCCATGAAAGCCATCTGGGCAAAAAACAAGGAGGATGTCACACCTGAGGAATATGAGGAGTTTTACCGCCACATCAGTCACAACTGGGACAAGCCTCTTGAGATTCTGCACAAAAAATTTGAAGGGGTAACAGAATACGACTCTCTTCTTTTTATTCCGTCCAAAGCCCCGTTTGATATGTTCCGCCCTGAAAGAAAACACGGAATGCAGCTCTACTGCAAACGTGTATTCATAATGGACGACTGCAAGGAGCTTCTGCCAGAATATTTAAGTTTTATTCAAGGAGTTGTGGATGCTCCGGATCTAAACCTCAATGTAAGCCGTGAAATTCTTCAGGAAGACCGGTTAGTGAGAAATATCCGCAAAAATCTTGTAAAAAAGATATTTACCGCCCTTGAGGAGATGGATAAGGAAAAATTTGAATCCTTTTATAATGAGTTTGGTCAGGCACTCAAAGCGGGTCTTCCCACAGATTTTGAAAACAAAGACCGTATTGCTTCGCTGTTGCGATATAAAACCACAAAATCAGATGGCAAGTATGTTACTCTTAATGAGTATATTGAAAAAATGCCTGAAGGTCAGAAGGATATATATTACATTACCGGCGACAACATTAGTGCCCTGAGTAACAGTCCGCTTTTGGAGACTCTGAAGGCAAAGGATTATGAAGTACTCCTCATGGTGGATCCTGTTGATGAATGGGTTACCCAGTCCCTGCATGAGTACAAGGAGAAAAAGCTCAAAAGTGCTGAGAAAGGTGATCTTGAGCTGGACAAGATAGATGATACCAAAAAGAGCGAATATACGCCTCTGTTTGGCTTTATAAAAGGCAAACTTCAAGACAAGGTCAAGGATGTTCAGGTATCCAACCGGCTCAAAGATTCTGTTTCCTGTCTCTCTGCCGATGACTATGGCATGAGTTCTTACATGGAAAAAATTCTCAAAGCCACCGGGCAGGACGCACCTGTGCAGAAACGTTCATTGGAACTTAACATAAATCATCCTCTGATTGACCGGATGAAGAATATTTTTGAAACTGACACCACGAATCCGGTTCTTCAAGATTACAGTGAAATTCTTCTGGATATAGCCATTGTAAGTGAAGGTGGCAAGATTGATAATCCTGCAAGATTCAGCCGTCTTATCGGTGATATGATGGCAAAGTCCATTTAAATCCTTTTGGGGGTTTGATTCTAACTTCGTTCACTTTTAACTTTTCAAATCTGTCTGAATCACGGATTGCCACGGATTAAAAAATTACACGGATTAAAAAATCAGTGAAATCCGTGTAATCAGGTTAATCTGTGATTCAGACAACTGATCGATGTAGAATCAACCCTCATTTTTGTTTTTATCCTCTGAGGTGGCATAAAGCCTGTTGAT
>JADGBP010000511.1 GCA_015231395.1 Desulfamplus sp.
GGCAAGGCTGGCAAAAATTAATTTTAAGAAAAAAGTATCTCTGCGGTTTTAACAACAACATTTGAGTAGTACTAATTTAATGAAGCTTTTGTGGAGACACTTCCATGAAGGCTTTTTTTGTTTTTAATGAGACCCATCTGTCATTGATGCAGGTGGGTCTTTCTATTTAAGGAGGGAATACCATGAACATTTATGAAAAATTAAATCTGGTGCAATCACAGTTGAAGGCACCAAAAGGACAATTCAATAGCTTTGGTAATTTTAAATACCGCTCATTGGAAGATGTTGTTGAAGGAGTAAAACCACTGCTTTCACAACATGGTTTGTCTTTAACTCTATCTGACACAGTAAGGCTTATAGGAGATCGCTTCTATATTGAGGCCACAGCCACACTTGTCAATGTTGAGCAACCTGATCAAAAAATTGTCACCACAGCGATGGCACGGGAATCTTTAGATAAGAAGGGCATGGACAGTTCTCAAATTACCGGTGCTGCATCTTCGTATGCACGTAAATACTGCCTTAATGGACTGTTCAGCATTGACGACACCAGAGACGCGGACTCAAACACCAACCATGTTTCTGATTCCCGGAGTCATAGCCATAATAACCATAATTCGACAGGTCAGGTGCCATTGCAATACACAGGTAAAGGTGCTTCGCTACCTGTTATCGGCAATCATTTTCAGCCCCCGCCTATTAATAATTATCCGCAGGCGATGAATAGCCATGCTCAAACAGCCAGCCATAATATTGCTGATACTCCACCTGCTGCAACCAGTGAAGATGATAATGGTAGCACTCAGGATGGGCGTTTAAGTGGGAAACAGTACAAGTTTATCCTGAGCTTGATGGGAGGCAAATCTAAACAGGATATGGATCAGATCTGTATAACCAGTTACGGCAGAACTTTACAGCACCTGTCCAGAAGAGATGCCTCACAGCTTATTGAATCATTAGTTGCCAAATGATTTTCCAGACAATTTTGCAGTGTCAGCAGGGGGATATCTTTATGTACCCCCCTTTTTTATTGCAAAGCATATACCCCGTAGCTTGCTACGTGGGTTCTATTGCTTAAGCAAAACCCGACCCGAAGGGGTAAAATTCCGTAATACCCCGTCCGCTTGCGGCGGGGATAGGAATTTTAAGGGTTTTGCCAATTTATTTACTCATTTAAAAACAGGGAGAGAGAACATGACACACGTATCATTACAAAAATTAACAAATGAACTCCATGTCAGCCACAGCCAGATATCAACTTACCAGCTTTGCAGTCTCAAGTACTACCTTCATTATGTTGAAGCAAAAAAGCCTGAATCAGTGGGTATTGCACTTCCGTTTGGAGGATCGTTACATTCAGCTCTGGCAGTCTATTACCGCTCAGTTCAACATGGAAAAATAGAGACACTGGATAATATAATTGACTGCTTTAATACCGCATTGACTCTGGATATGGAGAGCAGTGATATCCCAATACTGTTCAGTAAGAACATGTCGGACAAGGATGCAGCACTTAAAATGGGTAAATCGATGTTGGAGGTGTTTTATAGCAATGTGAACCTGAAAAATTTTGAGATAGTTGATGTCGAGCTGCCTCTTTCTTCACCGCTCTACACAGTGACTGGAACCGTAACGGACTACCGGATTATCGGAGTCATAGATTTACTCTTGAGAAGTCCTGACGGCGAAATCCTGATCGTTGACAATAAAAGTGCCTCTAAAAGCCTTTCGCAACAGATGGCAGAGCAGGATCACCAGATGACGGCGTATTCATACTTGCTGGCAACTAACAGATATATTCCTCCTGCCTCTACAGTTCAATGCAGATTTGATGTTCTACTCAAGCTCAAGGAGCCTAAAATACAAAATATCCAGACTTCCAGAAATAGAGATCATAGAAGGAGATTCGCAAGATTGTCCAATATGGTTCTTGCAGGTATTGACTCAAATATATTTTTCCCGAATCCCTCATGGATGTGTCCGACCTGCCAATATGCTCAAGCCTGTTCAGAGTGGTAACAGTGCAATAATGCAGTTTTATATAATTTAGTTTTTTACATGGCCTCAAGAGTCTATCTCTTGGGGTTTTTCTATTTTTTAACCATATGTAAATTAAAGGAAATTTTAAAATGA
>JADGBP010000512.1 GCA_015231395.1 Desulfamplus sp.
GGCAATCCTTTGTGATTGCCCTTCAAAGTTGAGAATATCAAAATATTTTTCTGGAAGTCTATAGTTTTCCAGATAATTAAATTGGCAAGAGCATTGTCGGGACAGTTATTTTAGCTCTTGCCTCTTTTGCTATTATGAGTGCCTATATTCCGGGTTTTAAAGCAGCCAATGGAAGTGCAGATAAAGATATCAATGGAAAATCAAATAAAAATTTAAACTTAAAACCAGATAAAGCTTTAAATTTAAAATTAGATTCTGAAAAAACGGGTTCTCGACCACAGTCTATTGATCCTTTCAGGTTTCAGATGGTCAAATATCGTCTTGCTGGCATTTATGGCAATGAAGATGAATCTGAAAAAATGTTTACATCCATCCTTAAAAAAGAGCTGAATAACAGTGCCGCTCACTACGGTATGGCTCTTCTGATGGAAAGAAAAAGCAGACTTAAAGAGGCTATGGAACACCTTCGTAAAGCACTTGAAAACAGAGCTTTTGATCCCAATATCCTTTTGGCAATGGGCAAAATCAATATATTAGCTGGCGATCCTCAAAAAGCCCTTGAAATTATGCAGGGACTGGAAACCATTTCGGAGGTGGAAACAGAGTTCGAATTTTACCACTCCCAAGCCATGTTAATGACCGGAATGAGTCAGGACGCGGAAAAAGGGTTTGAAAAAGTGATTGACACGGCTCCGGAACTTTTCCCCAAAGCGTATTATCATCTTGCTGAGATTAAGGGGGAAAATGGAGAAAGTGCTCTTTCTCACTATTATTTAGGACTCTATTTCTATGAGATAAAAAACATGAAAAGTGCAAAATTTCATCTTATGAAGAGTCTTGAAACCCTTTCCGAGACAGAGAAAAAGAAACGTGCAGAATCAGTGTTGATAAAGAGTGAAAAAAGGGAGCGAAACCTGAAAAGAAACAGGAGATAATATATAGTTTTCCAGATAATTAAATTGGCAAGAGCATTGTAGGGGCAATCCTTTGTGATTGCCCTTCAAAGTTGAGAATATCAAAATATTTTTCTGGAAGTCTATAGTTTTCCAGATAATTAAATTGGCAAGAGCATTGTAGGGGCAATCCTTTATGGTTGCCCTTTAAAATTGAGAATGCCAGAAATATTTTTCTGGCATTCTATAAATCAGGATAGTGCAAGAGAGTTAAAGGATAATAGTGAACGATTGTTTTTTTGCTTGATGTATCAAAAAAAGTCCGTTGTCCACCCATAAAAGATGGACAACGGACTTTTTATTTTAAAATTGCAAGGTTTAATCATCATTGCCAAATACTCTGGCATGATCAGAATCATATCCTCAACAATACAACTGATGAAAGAGCTTAATATGCAAAACAGCTTGTGAATACATACATGCTATTTTATCAGGGTAATGGGCATTCCCATCATTGGCCAGATAACATAAACAGCAAGACCAATTACAACCATCAGAATCATACTTGTTGGAATGCCATGCATGAAAAATTCTCCGGGAGTAAACTGCTTGGAGTCATAGGCAATGGCGTTGGGGGCAGCTCCCACAAGAAAAAGGAACGGCATACCTGCTGTGACTAACGCTGCGTATAGAATAACCTCTCCGCTTACACCAAGATAAGGGGCAATGACCAGTGCGACAGGCAGAGATATGGCGATTGCCAAAACATGATTACAGAACAATCCGGAAATAACAGTAGTCATGGTGACTATTATGCATATTTTGACAATTATTTTTGTGGTTATTTTTGCCGTGATCATTTTTGCCTTTGTCACCATAATATTCATTTTTTTAAATAGCCTAATTTCAAAGAGTTAAGCATTTTAAAGTTCCTACCGTTATATACCTATTTACCATCATTAAACAGAAATACGCTTATTACTAAATCAACTGCTTTAGAACCGGAAGCTGCTTGTCCGCAAATATCTGTGCCTGTGCTGTAAGTTCTGCTAAATTCTCTTCGGGTGTTTCCAATACTTTCCCATCTTTTATTACCCGCTGGTTCTGTAATGTCAAAATATTCCACGTAAAAGCCGCCCACTCATCAGGCTGTTTTTTGCCGTTATTTATAGCCATAAGAAAGAGTTGCTGAAAACGTCCAACAGCAATACCTCCGCCAGTAACAGGACTTGC
>JADGBP010000513.1:0-1636 GCA_015231395.1 Desulfamplus sp.
CAGGTGTTTGGGCAAATAACCCCAATAAATTCTTGTCACCCATAAAGAAAAATCCTTAGTCAATTAATCATTGTAAAGGTCATAATCAGGGTAATATTTCTCAGCACATTCTTTACAGAGACTGTGGCTAAAAGTTGCTTCTGAATTTGATTGAATGTAAACTTCTACATTGTTCCAGTACCCCTTGTCATCTCTAATTTTTTTACAGTGCATACAAATTGGTAATAGACCCTTCAAGGTTTTTACATTATCAAGAGCTGTCTGAAGTTGATTAATAAGTTTTTCACGTTCTATTTCTGCTCGTTTTCGCTCAGTTATATCTTGTATGATACCAGTAATTTTTGTTGGGATTCCAGCCTCATCCCTTTCAATCAAAGCTTCCTCATGAAGAATACGTTCCGATGTATCAGGTAATATAATCCTATATTCTACCTCGTAGGGTTGTCCGTCTGATTTTAAAACTAATTCTGTTTTCTCAACAATAAGTGCCCTGTCATCTGGATGAACACTTTGAAGGAATTTTTCAAAGCTGGGTACTGTTGATTGCGGCTCCAGACCCAAAAGTTTAAATGTTTCATCAGACCACCACAGTTCATCTGTGGTAGGGTCTTGATCCCATATACCAAGGTGTGCTATTTTTTGGGCTCGTATTACCCAATCCGATAAATATTCTTGTTTGACCATAACCTATAGTTTTCCAGATAATTAAATTGGCAAAAGCACTGTAGGGGGCAACCCTTTGTGGTTGCCCTTCAAAATTGAGAATATCAAAATATTTTTCTGTAAGTCTATATTTACAATACAATAACGTAATGAAGATAAACTTCATTCGTTAAAGGTACCCAATAAGTGTCGTAGGTAATATCACCCGCAGGAATTTTTTCATTGATTGGTTCTTGGGAAGAAAGACACTCATCAGCCTTACAAAATGTGCACTTAATTCCATGCTCGGGGACAGTATTATTTTTCTCAAAATACTCTTTTTCTTGTTCCGAAATTGAAGCCTTTTTGCCAAAAGTATCCCAACAATACGAAGCAACTTCAACCCCTAAATCTCTTGCAACTTTATTGGCAGCTACAACTTTTCTGTCATTTTGGATAAGCATAGCAGGGTAAGGAAGACTATCCATAAAAGAATTGTCTAATTCCTTATTGGTCAGCCATTCTTTGGCTTTTGCAATAAGTTCTGCATTGTCTAATTGTGGTTGAGACATTATATCCCTCCTATTATGAGCATATGGTCTTGATTTATTTATTGCTACCCAACACTTCACGTATTTTTTTATCAATATCCCTTGTCGTAACTGTTTTGTTGAATGCTCGTCATAAAGTGTTATCCAGTCATTATATTCTATCAAACTTGTGCTTTCTCAATTTGCTAATGGTAATGATGCGTTTTGAGACTCATTTGATGGCGATTATATTACACATAAGTCACCAACCAATCATACTGGCGACGTTAACGTGCTTTTTGTTGAGTTGCTATCGGAAGGTCTATTAACCCTGATGATTAAAGCATAATTTATGCTTACGGAATTTTCGAGGGTTAAGACTTATGCCCTCACCCCCGGTTGAAATTCACACATCATGTCTCGGAAAAACCGTAAGACCTTAGAATGTCATTAACCTTGTTGTA
>JADGBP010000513.1:1730-2125 GCA_015231395.1 Desulfamplus sp.
TTTTTGCACGAAACCAATCGCTCAGCTCCTGAAGCATTGACAGTAAAGAATTTGATTCTGATTCGGTGTCAGATCCTTTGCCTCCATACCATGCAAGTAGGCTTGCTGCACTTGTCATAACACCACACGTTTCATTGAAAAAACCACAGCCATCACCCAGACCGGATATCGCACGGACTAAGTCGATATTGTCATGACCCGCCTGTTCCAGGGCGAGGATCATCATAATTTGACTGCAATTGTATCTGTTTTCAGCCAATTGAATCATTCGGCCTTGATCATCGTTTCGGCCAAGCATGCTAAGATGCGGCTTGTAAAAGATACTTTTTCGATTCACACTTCGACCTCTTTTGAGCAGGTCTTGCAGGCAGATCAATTTTTTCCAGCAGCCATTC